>NZ_JBFBIK010000057.1:0-45606 GCF_040685555.1 Sphaerisporangium sp. NPDC088356 | reverse complement strand
GTCCCCCACCCAACCGCGCTGATCCGCCGGGGCGGGCCCACGCGGTCCACCACCCCGCCGTCCAGCCCCGGCACCAGTCACTGACTGAGTTTTGCCTCCGTTGACGGAGCAAAGCAGGGCGAGTTCGACTTCTAATCCCTCGCCAGACCCACGAGAAGCCCGTAGGCCACCGCCACGGGCTTCTCGTCATATAAGCCACCCGGTGTCCGGAATAGGCATCGGTCAGCCGCCGTACAACGGCGCCGCCTTCACCGAAGCCGCAGCACCCGCTGGTTGTCGGCGCCCAGGGCATCGGAGGCCGCTTTCAGCACCGCGTTGAGCACGTCGGCGGCCTGCGTGTACCGATCCTCGGTGAGCAGTTCGTCGGACCCGGCCTGCCGCAGCGGGTGTGGCTGGAGCGGTACGCCGAGTGCTTCGACACGGTGGAGAACAACAACGCCTTCTACCGGCTGCCGCCCCGCGAGACGTTCGAGAGCTGGCGCGAGCGGACCCCGGACGGTTTCGTCATGGCGGTCAAGGCCAGCCGGTTCCTGACCCACATCAAGCGGCTGAAGGAACCCGAGGAACCGGTCCAGCGGCTGATCCGCACGGTCCCATATATGCCTATTTCTAACGCTTTACAAGATCTTGTCATGCTTTCTGGGTGATGTTACCACTGTCTCATCACGTGGGACGCGGCCGACGGAGGCCACGTCCCCATTTCAGGAGGCAAGCAGCGTGTCGTCGTCTCTTCCACCGTTACGCATCATCATCACTGCGGTTGCCGCAGCCTCGCTCGCCCTTTCCTTCGCCGGGGTCGCCCAAGGCGAGCAGCGCCATGAGCCGCGGAAACTCCCGGTCGTCCACGGCGATGGACAGGGCAAACCGGATAAGGACAACAGGAAGGGCCGAGTGGCACCCCCGCGCTCGGCCAAGAAACCGGCCAAGGCGACCCTCCGATGGAATGATCTCGGAACTCCCGCACTCGTCACCTCGGAAGAGCCGCTCGCCGAAGGGCTCGCCGCCGATCCCGTACAGGCCGCCCGTGCCTATCTGAAGGCCAACACAGACCTCTTCGGCCTGCGGGCCGAAGCCGTCGACGCATTGGAGACGGTCGCGGTCAATCCGATCGGCAAGGGGCATGCCGTGCTGCTGCGGCAGAAGTTCGGCGACCTGCCCGCCGGCTACGACGGTCTGGTCGCGGTCGGCGTGACCGACGGCAAGGTCCTGCACGCCTCCTCGACGCTGTCACGGGCCACGAGCGCACCTCCGGCCGCGGTCATCACCGAGCAGCAGGCACTGGAGATCGCCGCTCGCGACGCGGAGATCGACCTCAGCGTCGCATCGACCAAGCGCGCCGAGGAGGTGGCGGTCCCCGCCGCCGACGGGGTGCACCGCGCCTTCCAGGTCACGCTGATCGAGCAGGGGCATGAGGAGGAGCCCGCGGCCTACACCAGCTATGTCGACGCCGTCAGCGGCGACATCCTGATCAGGGAGAACCTGGTCGATCACTTCGACCCCGAGAATCCGTCATGGTCGGCGTTCGCGGCCAATCCCCCGGCGGACTACTCCTCCACCGACACGCGCCAGACCTGGTGCGCCGCCCCCCGGCGGGGGTGCGACCTCGTCGTCGGCGGGGACCCGGCCACCGGCAAGGCGTGGGATGTCGATCACACCACGGACACGCCGACGAACACCAGCTTCGGCAACGCGGCCCGCACGGTGGAGAACCGCGCCAGCGGTTCTTCCGGAACGGTCGGTACGCGCAGCAACGTGATCACCCCGAGCCGGAACTACAGCTTCCCGTGGCAGAACCAGTGGTTCAACGCCAAGTGCGACCCGGCCGCGTTCGACCAACCGGGCGAGGCCGACCTAGAGGCGGCGATCAGCAACCTGCACGCGATGCACAACCGCATGCACGACTGGTCGTACCGTCTGGGCTTCACCGAGACGGCCTGGAACATGCAGGTGAGCAATGGTGAGCGCGGCGGGCTCGGCGGCGACCCGGAGCGGGGCAACGCCCAGGCGGGTGCCAGGGTCCTGCCGGTCCGCAACAACGCCAACCAGATCACCCCTGCGGACGGTGTCGCCCCCATCAGCAACATGTACCTGTGGCAGCCGCAGGCCGGGGCGTTCTACGCGCCGTGCGTGGACGGTGACTACGACATGTCGGTGATCGGGCACGAGTACACCCATGCCATCTCCAACCGCATGGTGGCCGGGCCGAACTCGGGTCTCAGCGGGGCTCAGGCCGGCGCGATGGGCGAGAGCATCTCCGACCTGTTCGCCATGGAGTACCTCTTCGAGAACGGTTTCCGCCCGCGTGGCGACACGCCGTACGTGACCGGTGGCTACGTCACCGGCGACGCCGAGCGGGGCATCCGCAACTACGACATGTCGAAGTCGCCGCTGAACTACAGCGACATCGCCTACGACCTGGTGGGACAGCAGGTGCACGCCGACGGTGAGATCTGGTCGGCGACCCAGTTCGACGTTCGGGACGCCTTCATCCACAGGTACGGCAAGGGCTCGGCCAAGGATCAGCGGGCCTGCGCCGAGGGCCGCAAGCCGCTCGACGACTGCCCGGGCAACCGGCGGTGGATCCAGTTGCACTTCGACGCCTTCCTGCTCACGACCGCGGGCAACCTCAGCATGGTGGACATGAGGGACGCGATGCTCGCGGCGGACAGGGTCCGCTTCGGCGGTGCGAACCAGGACATCATGTGGAAGGCGTTCGCCGAGCACGGCCTCGGCGCGGGAGCGGCCAGCAACGGGACGGCCGACCCCGACCCGACGCCCAGCTTCGCCTCCCCGGATGGCGGCAACGCCACGGTGACCCTCCACCCCGAGGGCGAGGCCGCCGACGCACCCGTCCGCCTGTATGTGGGCGACTACGAGGGCCGCGTGGTCCCGGTCGCGGACACCGATCCGGCCACCGCGCTCGGCGCGACCTTCGAGATCGTGCCCGGAACATATTCGTTCGTCGCGGTGGCCCCCGGGTTCGGGCACACAAGGTTCGAGTCCAGGGTGAAGAAGGACCGGAAAGACCGGCCCACAGAGCTTCCCGTGGAGATGTTCCGCAACCTCGCCTCGGCCGCGGCGGGCGCGACGGCGACCGGCGACGGGGTGAACCAGGACAAGCTGATCGACGAGACCGAGGCAACGAACTGGGCATCGCTCACCGCTCCGGTCGCCGGCCGCTCGGTCATGGTCGATCTGGCGGGCACCAAGGCCGAAAAGATCCGGAGGGTTCAGGTCAGCGCCATGCTGCGGCCCGGCATCAACGATCCCGCCGACCCCGGTTCGACGCCGCAGAACCGGTTCACCGCGCTACGCGCCTTCGAGGTTCTGGCGTGTGACGCGACCTCTGGCACCGACTGCGCGAACCCCGCGAACTACACCACGATCTACACCAGCCGTAAGGATGCCTTCGCCACCAGCCTCCCGCGTCCGCGAGGCGGCGACCTGATCATCAAGTCGTTCGATGTCCGGCGGACGCCCGCGACCCACCTGATGCTGCGCACGGTGTCCAGCCAGTGCACCGGCAACCCGCTGTACGCGGGCGAGCAGGACAACGATCCCAACTCCGCCACCGACTGCGCCACCGCCGCCCCGCTCGCCGGTCAGATCCGGGCCGCCGAGTTCCAGGCGTTCTCCCACTGACCCGTCGTTCACACCTGAGGTGCTGGTCAGCTCGCGACGAGCTGACCAGCACCTGTTCATAGGGAGCCGCGACTTGAGTTGGGAAGGTGCCATCGGGCCCAGACGGTCTTGCCGGGGCCATCGGGAAGCCGGGTGGCGCCGCATTCGTGGGCGAGGGCCTCGACGATCGTCAGGCCTCGGCCGTGCACGGCCTCGATGCCGAGGTCGAGGCGGCGGGGCTGGTCACGGCCGTGATCGGTGACCTGGACGCGCAGCCCTTCGGCCTCCGCCGACAGGGAAAGCCTGACCGGGGGTTCGCCGTAGGTGATCGCGTTGGCGAGCAACTCCCCCACCACCAAGATCACATCATCGGCGAGGGTGTGGAGAGCCCAGGAGATGAGTATCTCGTTCACCATGCTGCGGGTCTTGCCGACCATCGACAGGTCGGGGGGCAGGTCCCAGCAGACGGTACGCGGGCCTTCCGGCGCCTCGGGCATGGTGACTCCTTGGGATGGATGTGGGGTTCGCGGGGATGAGCGGGGTGCCGGGGGCGGCGATGGGTGGGGTGCCGGGCCGGGCCGCTCGGCCTCGCGCATGAGGTCGCGCAGCTCGTCGGCGGTCCGGGCCTGGACGAGCAGGGGTCCGTGGGTGGTCCAGCTCGCGACGGCGTAGAAGCACCGCGCTCCGACGCCGTACCAGACGGCCCAGCCGGGTTCGAGCTGGTCAAGTTGCCGGGCGGCGGCTCGTTCGGCCGGATCCCACCGTCGCGGGTGAGCCGGGCCGGCGTCCGCTCCTCGCCGGTGCCGCCCGCTCACCCGGCTTTTGGTGTCACGCCTGGTCATGCCGCTACTTCGTTCCGGTACGGCCCGCGACCGGCGTAGAAGACCCGCCCGCTCGGCGGCGACCGCGCCGGTACGGCACGGGGATCACGGCCGAGGGGTGGCGGAGTGGTGACACGTTCATATCCGGCGGACGGAGAGATCGACCATCGAGGTCACGCCTTTCCGCACTCTCGACGACCATTCTCATCCCCTCTTATCCGGACATAGCTGACGCTTTTTGCGACGGCGCCATAGAGCCCTCATCAATACGGATGAGAGGGCCTCTCCGCCTCTTCGCTTGCTCTTGAAAACCCTTCACAGAGTGCCTCCGACCAGCTACGTTGTGCACCAAAAGGCCCCACACATAGCAGGACACTCGGTAGCGATAATGTGCTGGTTGTGCTGGGGAGTAGCGTTTCCTCGTTGGACGGAGTCGAAATGTCGGTACCCCCCGAGCCCGACCCCACTGTTAAGCCGCTGGCCCTCTTCGGCGCGGAGCTGCGCAAGCATCGGAAAAGAACCGGATTGTCCCAGGAGCGCTTGGCGCAGATTATCCAATTCAGCCCAAGCCTGGTCGGCTTCATCGAGAGAGGTCAACGCACACCAAGCCGTGGTTTCGTGCAACGCTGTGACGGCGCGCTTGAGACGGGCGGCGAACTCGTCCGCCTGTGGACACGCGTCACCGGCGAAGCCACCCCCGGATGGTTCCGCGGCTGGCTGGACATCGAGAAGGAAGCTCACACCCTGCATACCTGGCAACCGCTGTACGTGCCGGGACTTCTGCAAACAGAGGAGTATGCGCGACTCGTTCTACGTGGAGAGCCAGGCATCACAGATGAGCAGGTAGAGAAGCTTGTAGCAGGGAGATTGGAACGACAGTCGATCCTTGCTCAAACCGCTGCTCCACTGTTCCGAGCAGTCCTCGACGAAGGCATCCTTCATCGTCCGATCGGCGGTAAGGATGTTATGCGCGAACAACTTGCACGTCTTGTTGAGGCCGTCAAGTCACCCCGAATCGGGATCCAGATCGTGCCCCTGGCTATCGGAGCGACTACAGGACTCCTCGGTGGATTTGTCATCGCGCAGCTCCCCGGAGGTACGGATACGGTATATATCGACTCCGCGACTCACGGACACGTGACAAATCAGCTAGAAGATGTCAAAGCCGTCCACAGCCGATACGACACCATCCGAGCTGAGGCGTTGCCCCAACATGTCTCGGTCCAGTTGATCAGAGAGGCGGAGAAGCTATGGACTTGAGCGACGAACTGAACACCGCACACTGGCGCAAGGCCAGCAAGAGCGGATCGAACGGCGGTGACTGCTTAGAGGTTGCTCCGCTGTCCGGGGGACGGATAGGCCTGCGGGACACCGAGGCCCCCGAGAAGGCGCCCTTCGTGGTGAGCGCGAGCGTCTGGGACGCCTTCATCGACGGGGCGAAGAAGGGCGAGTTCGACTTCTGACCGCTCCAGACACGCGAGAAGCCCCTGGTTTCGTCGCCAGGGGCTTCTCGTCGTATCAGCTAGGACAACTCATCAGGTCAGCTTCCTGAGAGCCGAAGACGAGCCAGCAAGTCTCGCACCTCCCAGGTACGGTGATGCTGAAGACCGTAGAGGACAGCAAGATCCTCGTGCAGGGGCTGGAGGACGGCCTCCGCATCCTCCACCTGTCCTTCGGCGGCGAACAGGGAGCCGATGTCGCGCCGCAGGTCGAGCACTGTCTGGTCCAGTCCGAGATCCCTAAGGGCGTCGCGAAGTGCCGTGGCCGCGTCGCCGGACTGGGAGGAGCGCGCCTCGTCCACGATGATCGCGAAGCGGCGCTCCTTGATCTCGGTGGGCGTGCGCTTCAGATAGTCCATGAGCGACGGGAAGGTCTACAACGTCACGGTGATGATCTTGCCGCTTGACCATCGCCGAGACGATCGCGGCACCGAACACCGATTCGTGGTGGATGGGCTCATGGGGGGTCACCTCTTCCCGGTGATGAGGTATACGACATCCCGCCAGAACTTGTCGAAGGACGGGGAGTTCTGCCGCGCCAGGTGAAGATCGAAACGGGCCGCCAAACTGGTTTGGTGTTTCTTCGGGTTGTACGGCTGCGCGCCCGTCCGGTTGTTCGTGAGCCATTCTTTGCATCCTCTGAGCCGCTCCGGGTCGTCAGGAGACTTCAGATCCGCTCGAAGGCTCGCATGTCCCCTGAGCGAAATCGCGGCGGCCAGGAACCACGCCTCAAACTCCCGATTGGCGAGCACTACGACCATCGGGACATCCGCTCTCGCCGCACGTGCCCGGGACAGCAGACGGGGGCCAAGGTCAGCTGGACAATCGTCGTCTGAGTCCAACAGCACTAACACGCCGGTCGCACCCTCGATGTCCGAAACCAGGCGGTGAACCGCACCCTCGATGCCTCCCGCCGCCACAAGCGAGTTCCTGTTCACCCGGCGAGGTGGGGGTATGTCCGCCCACAGATGCGGGGCGATCTCCATCGCCAGCCTGCGCAGAAGCACAGGCAATGCCTGCACCTCTCCATGCCCCTCGACAATGGTCCCGATACGAATCCGAGTCATCGCTCAGCTCCCTGCCCACCGTTGGCTGGTGCCGCAGGACGAAGGTGTCCCTGCCGATGCATTTCGGCCAGATGAGAGGGGTTCTTGATCAGATTTCGTTTAGTGTGTTCGCTGAGTTCCCCTATTCGGGTCACCCCGTCCACCATCTCCACCATCCGCAGCACCGAAGGATGCACTCCTTCGGTGTCCAGAAGGTCGGAGCTCTGTGTCGTCACGATGACCTGAGTCCGGTGGGAGGCCTCGTGCAGCGCGTCGAACAGGCACGCGACTCTTGCGGGATGGATGGCGATCTCCGGCTCCTCGATGGTCACCAGCGGGATGGTGGCCGTCAGGGCTTCCGGCTGGAAAAGAGCCGTGAGCACCCCCATCCCGCGAACCGTGCCTTCAGAGAGTTGCTCACTCTGGAACACCTGAACGTGCGGATCCCCAGGGTGAACGGCGTCGGCGTTCACCGCGTTCCAGAACGGCAGGACCGGGTCCCCGGTCCAGAACCGCGCCTGGATCGTCGCGTAGTCTCCCTGGAGTCGCTGATCCACGCCGAGTAGCGACGGGATCAGCCATCGCATGTAGCCGTCCAGGGACTCCTTGAACTCGGGGTGCTGACCGGCGAGGAGCCCCATCACCTGTCCCAGGTGCTCACCGCGCTCACCTAGCTGTGTCCGCCGGACGCGAGTGTCGTCCAGTTGCCGCAAGACATCGGTCTCCAGATCGTAGAACCGCATCGCGAGAAGGGCGCGTAGCAGCCTGTCGTAGGGAGCGAGCCGGCCGACTATCGGCAACAGGAGTTCCTCGGGGTTGAGCCGCGCCCCCGGAATCCCACCGTCCACATTTCGCTGTCGCTCGCTCGTCAGATCAGTGGAGAAGGAGACGTCCTCGCCGGGAAGATGGAGCGAACAACTCTCCCGGAGAACGAGGTGTGTGAATTCCTCCTGCGGGTCCCGGCCGATGCAAACCTCGTACGTCGCCCTCCCGCCGTCCGGCCGCAGGGACAACTCCACGGCGATCAGGAAGGAGTCCGCGATGTCGCTCCTATCTGACTCACCCGGACTTTCCATCCTCCTGAGGACCGACTCCAGCCCACCCCGTTTCGCGATCGCCTGGCCGGGCGAGTAGGCCAGCGCGTCACGGACGAACATGATCGCGTCGAGGAAGTTCGACTTCCCCGACGCGTTGAACCCGGCCAGCACGGTGAGCGGCCCAAGCCGTACATCACACTCAGCGAGGGAACGGAACCCCTGCACACGAACCCGGGAAACGAACGGAGGCGCCTGCTCATGCGTGCTGGTCATGGCACATCCATCCCTCGTCCACCGGCCGTGGACACCTCGAACTGTCCAGTGACAGCAGCCGTGATCAGCGACTGCCGGTACTCGTCGTCGTCCCGCTTCACGGGCCGCAGATCCAGGAGGAAGCGGTCCATGTCGAGGTCCCGGCCGGAGAGCCGATCGACCTCGGCCAGGACCTTGTCCCGCGTGGGCGCCAGCACGCATTCGAGGCGGCGCAGCACGGTGAACGGCAGGATGACCTTGCCATGGTCCGCCTGCTTGTCGTCGCCTCGCGGCAGATCGGTGACCGACCATGCGTGGTTCACGAGTTCGGCGACCTTGTCGTGGTTCAACGGTTTCCTTCCAAAGGCTCCGGGGGGGTTGGTCGCTGGGGGCGGTGAGCGCCTGGTCTCACCCTGTCATTCTTCGGGCGGGAGCACCGCCCCGCTGGTAAGTCCCACATCGTGTTGGCGAGCGGTCTCCGCGGCCAGCCGTACGGCGAGGTCGGCCGCTCGTCACAGCGCGGCCATCCTGCGGAACGCTTTGCCGTACCGGCGCTGCTCTTCCAGCGGAAGGAGCGGCACCCGCAGCCGCCGCGCGTCGACCCGTACGATCGTGCTGCCCGTGGCCGTGCTGTTGAGATTGTCCTCGGCCGACAGGAATCCCGCGAGGAACCACGGATCGAGCCTGTCCAGGTCCGGGCGGAACAGATGGAGGTGCGGGCCGAGGAACGCGCCGGCATCGCCTTGGTCGGCCACCCGGGCCGTGCTGGAGGCGCCATGCAACATCTCGGGGAGCAGGACGTCTCCGCGCCGGATCTCCACGGATTCGGCGAGATGACTCGCCGGGACACTGCCGGAGGCCCCTCGACTCGCGGTCACGTCACCGGCCGTCAGAACCGGCGTGTCATCGTGCTCTGAGGGCGCGTCGTGCCCGGTGGGCTGCTTGTCACGTCCGGGCCTCGCCCTGTGCAGGTCGATCGCGCCGCCGCGCACGAGGTCGGCCACCGTCGCCGTACGCCAGGTGGCGGCCTTCGCGCCGGCGGGCTTCCCACACTCAGCGGCGTCCATCCGCAGCGCGGCGCGCACAACTGCGGGCACGCCTTCAGTAACGACGTCACGGGGTAGTTTGCGCAGCTCAGCCCTCAGCTCATCCAGCGGCGACGCCTCCGGGAGCTGGCCGCGAGCGGCCAACCAAGACTCGACGGCGTCTCGGTCGTAGGTGGGGCTGGCCTCTGTGCCCCCGCTCGGCTGCGAGAAGTCTGGGTGGCGCCGCCGCCAGTTGCTGACCGTCGCTCGCGTCACCCCCGCCAGACGGGAGATCTCCGCGGCCGTCAGCTGCTCGGACCCGTGTCCTACCACTTCGTCCTGCCAACGCTCGGGGGGCTTGTAAGCCAGCTCCACTGCATACACACCGCCAACCGTTGCACAGTGATTGACAGTGCTTTCACTCCATGCTCTCCTGGAGATGCTTTCAGGGGGCGTAACTCTAGCGACGCCTGCCGCCTATGTGGTGAGAACCGCCCCGCCACCCCAAAGCATCACCAGCACCGCGAGCAAGAGCACGTAGACCCTTGGGCTGTTCGGCGCACTCGACGGAAAGCTTCTCGACGAGCTCGCGTTCGCCCCCGCTCTTTCCCGACTTCCCCCGGGACGCGGTCCCCTACCTGGTGCGCGGCCACTTCACGATCCCCAAGGTCGAATGGTCGGGGATCTGTCCCAGCTCGTCGGCGCTCATCGACAGCGTCGGCGTCCGGCGGCACGCCGAGATCGTCCGAAAGCTCGAGAACACCGGCTTCCGGGAGCCCAAAGCCTGATTACCCGATGGTAGCGTTGCGAGAGGCTTGTATGAACGCGGCAATGCGGAATCACAGCCATTGGGCGGATATGCGCATGAGGCACCCGGCAGGCTGCCCCAGTTCGTCGTCTCTTCCAGGCCGGGATCGTTAAAGTCACCGCCCAGCACGGTGACCGCTACGGCCAGGTCGCTGTTGGCCTGCGCTTCCAGCACCCGAAGGTCGGGGCTGAAAGGACTGAAGTGTGTGCTGGCAAAGATCATCTTCATGCCGGCGACCTTGCAGCATATCCGTGCCTGAGCGTGCCAGAACGGCGCGTGTCGTTCGTGCCGTGACCGCAGCACCTCGATATTGCTGCCGTTGCGGACGAGCACCGACAGGTGACATCCATGCCGGGGAGCGGTCACCAGATACACCCGCGCTCCAAGCATCCATTCGGCCATGTGCACGCCCCGGCCGCCGCATTCCAGCCAGTGCTTGGCTTCCTGGATGAGCACCACGTCGGCGCCGATGCCGGCGAGGAGACGAAGCTGGCGGCCCAGACGGCCGGCGTTTCCCTCATCTATCCCGCCGTCCCGAAGATTCCACGAGGCGATCAGCACCTCGGATCCTGGGAGGAACAGGCCGTCACGGGGCGGCGATCACGCGGCTCGAACAGAGCACCCACCTGCAGAGCCGCTATCCGGAGCAGCAGCGGAGGGGAGGTGTACCACACAATCCGGTACAGCCAGTTGAAGGGCCGGTTCTTCCATGGGATGCGCGTTGCCCTTTTCGTCGCCTTCAAGCCGTCGATGCATGCTGTTGCGCTGGTGGCACGCAGAGCGATGGCGTCGCAGATGAGCTCGTTCATCCATCCCATGCCGGCGGTGACGGCCCACCACGCCGAGATCGCGATCCAGCTTCGCATGCTGCCCGCGATGATCCATCCGACCGAGATCCCCGTCTGCTGCGTGGCCGCATACAGGGCCATGATTCCGGTGGCGTGTCCCATCTCGTGGCGCAGCGTCGCCTCCAGTTGGGCGGCCGGTCTGGACGCGTAGCCCGCGCGCGGGACAAGCCCGTGCAGTATCCGTCTGATCGTCATGCCGCGCTGCGCCTTCGGGGATTGCGCCGATGGGTCGGCCAAGCCGGTGGCCTGCTGGTACGACCGGCCGACGACCTCGTCGAACGGCTTCAACCCGGTGGTGCTCACGTCGCCTCGTTTTCGTCGGAGATGCAGGTGATGAGGGTCAGCCCCCAGGGCAGCGGGTGCACCACCTCGGCGATGCGTAAACCCGCTTCCTGCAGCAGCGCTGCGTACTGTCCGAGTCTGCGTTCACCCGTGCCGAACAGGGCCGCCATCCGCAGCCCCAGGTCCCGGGAGGGGTCGGGGGCGGCGAGGACGACGAGCCCGATGTGATGTTCACCAAGTACGTGTTCCGCGGTGACGGCGAACCCGTACAGCTCAGTAGCAGCTGGGAGCCACTGGCGTTGACACGCGGTACACCGGTCGTGCTGCCTGAAGACGGCCCCCACGCCGGCCGTGGAGTGGTGGAACGCATGCGGCAGATAGGGGTGAACATCACGCACGCGGCCGAGGCGGTCTCGGCTCGCCAGGTGCTCGCCGAGGAGGCCTCAGCGCTCGACATCGCACCGGGGGCGATCGTGCTCACCATCGAGCGCACGTACTACGCGGACGCACGCCCGGTCGAGACCGCCGACATCGTGATCCCCGTCGACCGGCACCAGGTGGTGTACGGCACCTCAATCTGGGACAAACCACAATAAGTTACATGCACCCACCGAGCGCCTGCAGCGAGTCGATCAGAGGTGGAGAAACTGTGGATCTGAGGCGCTCCCGCGATCCGCTGGCTGGAGGCATGCCTGGCCATCGAATCGCGCCAGAAGGACTACGCGCTGTGGAAGACGATCGCCGGTCCACGAGCACCGCTGGAGGGGAACATCTGGGTCAAGGTGTGCAGTTCATGGCTCGGCTGGGAGCAAGCCCACGGGCTGGGGTCGTTCACATGTGCTCGTGATGGTCACCGCCGTCCCTAAGCGCGCCGAGGACAGCAGCGACTCCATGATGTCGAGCACGTGGTAGGCCAGCGCCCCGCCGGCGCGGGACTCCCGGCCCGCCGGGGTCGTGGCGAGATCCGCCAGGCCGACTCCGCGCCCGGCCTCGACGTGGCCGGCCATGGCGGGAAGGGTCTGCCAGCCCTCCTCACCCACCCTCGCCAGCAGGACGGGGCCGTCGAAGTGGTTCGGATCGGGGACGACGAGCGAGCCTCGTTCGCCGTGCACTTCGATGTTGGGCGCGCTGGTGGCCGCCCCTTCGAAGCTCATCACCAGTGTGGACAGCGCCCCGGACGCGTGTACGAGCACGCCGGTGACGTGGGTGTCGACAGCGACCGGGATCTCCTCGCCGCGGCGGGGGCCCGAGCCGATGGCCCGCTCGGCCCGCGTGCGGCTGGCGGCGCCGATGACCGTCGTCACCGGTCCGAGAAGGGTGATCAGACTGGTGATGTAGTAGGGGCCCATGTCCATGAGCGGGCCGCCGCCGGGGGCGTAGTAGAAGTCGGGATTCGGGTGCCAGCGTTCGTGACCGGGGGTCATCATGGTCGCGGTCGCCGCGACCGGCCTGCCGATCAGGCCGTCGTCGATCGCCTTGCGCGCGGTCTGCGTACCGGTGCCTAACACCGTGTCCGGCGCGCAACCCACCCGCACCCCGGCGGCGGCGGCCGCGCGTAGCACCCGCGCGGCATCGGCGGCGGTCGCGGCAAGGGGCTTCTCGCAATACACGTCCTTGCCGGCCGCGATGGCCTGCAACGCGATTTGGGCGTGCGCGGCGGGGATGGTCAGGTTGAGTACGACGTCAATGCGCGGATCCGCCATCAACTCCGTCACGCTCAGCACCTCGACGCCCGCGTACGGCCGCACCGCCTCCCTGGCCCGTTCGAGATTCAGATCGGCCACGGCCACCAGTCGCAGCTCCGGCAGTCGTTCGATGCTCTGGCGGTACTGGTCGAAAATGACACCACACCCCACAACGCCGACGTTCACCGGCTGGCCCACAACATTCCCCTCTCGATGATGGTGCGCACGCTGTCGTTACGCAGGACGTCGAGGCTGTGCCCAGGGGTGGTGACGAAGATTTTTCCGTCGCCCCAGCCGCGGGTCCAGATCGCCGGCGAGGTGACCTCCCGGTGCCAGGGGTCCCACGGGCGGACCCTCTGTGTCGTGGTGGCGAGCACGTCGCTGTAATCGTCGGTCAGCACCCAGTACTGTTCGGTGACCAGGTCGAAGTCCGCGATGCCCGCGGTGATGGGATGGGCGCTCGCCTCGGGCGTCATGGTGACGGTGTACGGGACGAAGTTGTCGGCCTGCGAGCCGTCCCGTTCGGCCGGGTCCTTACCGGGATGACAGGCGAACTGCCCGCCGATGAGGTGCAGGTAATCGGAGGAGTTGCGGAAGGAATCGGCGATGCCGCCGTGCCAGCCCGCCATTCCCGTACCGGCTCGAATCGCGGCCTCCAGCCCGCGCAGCTCCTCCGGCTCGATCGTGCCCATGGTGTAGCACTGGACGATGAGGTCGACACCGGACATGAACGCGGGGTCGGCGTACGGCGCCGGGGATTCCGCCCGATGCACCTCGAACCCGTGCTTTTCAAGGAAGGGAACGAAGAGGTCGGTGGCCGCCACCGGGGCGTGCCCTTCCCAGCCGCCCCGCACCAGCAGAGCCCTCCGGCCGTGATCACCTGTCATGCCTTCACCTATCACTTCAGTCCAGGGGCAAAACACTGCAATCGTCACATTTCTGGCCCCGGATCACTAGGGCACCATCTTCTGAGGCGTCGTGCTCACTGCTGGACTCGGCGGGAGCCGGGGTGTCGGTGACAACGGTCGACGGTCACTGACCCCGGTTCGGAGTGCGGCCATCGGTGGCGAAACCCGGGTGCTCCACCTGCTGCGCTCGGTGGCGGCGCCGAGCGGGCGGGCGCCGTAACCGGCCAGCATTCACCCTCCCTGCCGAACAGGCTGAGGAACTCGACCGGTTCGGTACCGGCGGCGCCGAACCAGTGCGGTACGTGTGGCCGCATCGCCGGTCTCGATCATCAGAGGGGCTGGGTCAGGTTCACCATGTTGCCGTCAGGGTCGTGAACGTGGGCCACTCGCTGGCCCCATGGCATGTCGTTGGATGGGCCGAGCACGCGCCCCCCGGTCACCTCGACTCGACCCAGCAGGGCGTTCACGTCGTCGACGTCCACACTCAGCAGGATCCGCTGCGGGGCGGCCAGGTCGGTCGCCGCCTCGTCGACCAGTCCGAGTTCGGAGTTGCCCAGCCTCAGGCCCACGAAGAAGGCGGGGCCGTCGTCGGGGTAGCGGCGCACTTCCACCGCGCCGAGCAGGCGCTCGTAGAACCTCTGCAGCCGAGTCAGGTCGGGTGTGGTGATGATGGGCTGGACTCTGGTCATGTTCCGCCGCTCCTGTTCGCGCGTTCGAGTCGCTGTCGATGGTGATACGCCCTGGGAGCGCGGAACTCATCGGTGTGACGGCACCGTCTCCGGCGCTCTGGAGGAATCGGCCGGCGAGCCGAACAGCGGGATCAGCCGGTCGGCGTCCAGATAGGTGGTGATGCCGCTGATCAGGCCCTCGAACACATCGAGGAGGACCAGCCCGAAGGGCAGGTGGTCGCCATCGGGACCAGGCCGCGTCTGCCAGAACGCCGGCGAGCCGTTCGCCGCGGCCGGGACGAGGCGGGCGCCCGCACAGGACCCGTCCGGGGCCAGCATCACCTGCCGGATCTGGTCACGGCCGCGAAGCCACCAGGTGAAGGGCGGCATCGACATCGTGGCATCCTCGTGGAGCAGAGCCACGAGCGCGGTGATGTCGTGGCGCTCGAACGCGTCGCAATAGCGGGTGAGCAGCTCACGCTGGGTGGGGTCGGACGGCCGGAACGGCTCGCCGGTCCTGACGTCGAGCGCCTTTAGCGTCGACCGCGCCCGCTGCAACGCGCTGGTCACCGATGCGACGGTGGCCCCCAGCAGGTGGGCGACCTCCTCGGCCTTCCAGCACAACACGTCGCGCAGGATCAGCACGGCCCTCTGCCGGGGCGGCAGGTGCTGCAGGGCGGCGACGAACGCCAGGCGGATCGTCTCGCGTCGCACGGCCAGCTCTTCTGGATTGCCGTCCATCGGCAGCACAAGACCGTCCGGAACCGGCTGGACCCAGACCCGCTCTGGCATCGGCTCGCCGATGCCGTCCCCGGCGTTCGCCGCCCGGCTGAGGTCCATGGCGAGGGCCCGGCGTTGTGGGCTGCGCAGCATGTCAAGGCAGATGTTCGTGGCGATGCTGTAGAGCCACGTGCGCAGCGACGCCCGCCGCTCGTCGTAGCGGTCGAGTGACCGCCAGGCACGCACCAGCGTTTCCTGCGCCGCGTCTTCGGCCTCGAAGGCGGACGCGAGCATCCGGTAGCAGTAGCCGGTCAGTTCGGCCCGAAACGGCTCCAGCCGGGCGCCTTCGCCGGTCAACGTCTCCATCACCCATCGACCATACGCATCGTCACGGACATTACGGCGACCCGGCCGATGAGTTTCCGGCGCTTCGCCCGTACCCATGCCGAGAGCGCGCGGCGGGTCCGTGCGCCGGACAGGAGGCATGAGATGACTGAAGATCACCTTCGGGCCGCGGTGACGGCGGAACGTGGCGAACAGGCGGAACTGCTCGCCGCCCTTCGGCCGGAACAGTGGGACGTGCCCACGTTGTGTGCCGGCTGGAGGGTGCGCGAGGTCGTCGCCCACACCACCATGCCCTTCCGCGCCTCACTCGGGCGGACGCTGGTGGAACTGGCGAAGGCTCGCGGAGACATCAATCGCATGGCCGATCAGTGCGCGCGCCGCGACGCGGCCAGGATGCCGGCCGAGGCGCTGCTCACGTTACTGCGGTCGGGCCGAACGCGGCAGGGTCGTGGTCCCGGCGCTCCCGCCATCTCGTGCTGGACCCGCAGGTTTCATCGGCATCCCCGGCGAGTAACGCCGCGAGGCCGGGTGGTCACGGGGCGCCGCGGTCAGATCTCGTCGAGGATGCGGGTGAGGGCTCGCTTGGTGTCGGAGACCGGGACGGCGTCGATGCACAGGCGTTCCATGACGGCCTGGTAGCGGTCGAGGTCGTCGCGCTTGTCGAGGTAGATCGCGCTGGTGAGCTGCTCCAGGTAGACCACGTCGGGCAGGTCGCGCTCGGAGAACCGCAGGATGCTGAACGGCCCGCCGGCGGCGGCGTGGCCGCCCGCGCTGAACGGCATGACCTGCACGGTGACGTTGGGGGACGCGACGATGTCGATGAGGTGCCTGATCTGGCCGCGCATGACCTCGGCCCCGCCGAGCGGGCGGCGCAGCACCGCCTCGTCGATCACGGCCCACAGGTGGGGGGCGTTGGGCCTGCCGAGCAGCTTCTGCCGGGCCATCCGCAGGTCGACCCGCCGCTGGATCTCCTCCTCGGTCCCGTCGGGGTGGCCGAGCAGGACGACCGCGCGGGCGTACTCCTCGGTCTGGAGCAGGCCGGGGATGAACTGGACCTCGTAGCTCCGGATGCGGGTGGCGGCCTCTTCCAGGCCGACGTACGCCTCGAACCAGTTCGGCAGGACGTCGTCGTAGTTGTGCCACCAGCCGGGGCGGTTGGCCTGCGCGACCAGGGACAGCAGGCCGTCGCGATCGCTCTCCTCGGTGACCCCGTAGAGCGTCAGCAGGTCGGCGACGTCCCGGGCGCGGAAGCTGACCCGTCCGAGCTCCATACGGCTGATCTTGGAGTGCGAGGCCCGGATCGAGTGCCCGGCCGCTTCGAGGGTGATGCCGCGGTTCTCACGGAGGCGGCGGAGCTGGGACCCGAGAAGGATGCGCAGGACCGTAGAGCTGCCGCGCTCCCGAGCCATCATGTTGAGCGGGGTCTCGTCCCCTTCGGCTCGGGCAGTGATCATGTCGGTTCCTTAGAACAGCGGTGTCGTCTCACTTCTCGCGGTCACAGAGAAGTTCACGATACCCCCGGGGCGCTAATCCGGATATACCCCAACATCACCCTTAGGCTACGATTTCAAACCCTCCGTAGCTGCCGGTTCGGTCAAAAGGCCAGGTCATCGAAGTCGCCGTTCTTGGCACCCCGAATGAACGCGGCCATTTCCGCCTGGCTGTAAATGAGCGCCGGGCCGCCGGGATGCCGCGAGTTGCGCACGGCGACTCCGCCGTCCGGGAGCGGGGCCACCTCGACGCAGTTGCCGCTCGGGTTGCTGTAGGCGCTCTTGCGCCAGCGCGCCCCGGCGATCGCGGACGCGGCCATGCCGTTGGAGATCTCGTTCATCTCGCCTCTTCACATATCCCCGAAACCCGACGAACCCTGCCATCCGTCACCACAGGTCCCTCACCGGAACGAGGACACCCAGATGGGCGCTTCCATCCTCAAGTGTCAGCATACCTCTGTGCGTTTGCACGTGCATCGGTACTTGCACCTGCACACGGAAAGGGAGCAATATGTCCAAGTAGTTACAACTCCATGCTGAGATCGACCTAACCTCACAGGGCTCGCCTATGACTGGGTACAGGACACAACGGACTAAACCCACGCAGGTGGGAAATGACAGCTGGGAAGGCTGGCTCGCCGCGCTCGACCACGTCCTTTCCTCCTCGGGTCCGTGGGCGGTCGGCGGCGGCGAGGATCCCGAACGCCTGCAGCTAGCGCTCTGCGAACTCCGGCACGACCCGTACGCGGCACGCACCGCACGCCGGTTCACGACCACCACGCTGCGCGCCTGGGAACTGGAAGATCTTCTCGACGACGCCGAGCTCGTCATCGGCGAGCTGGTGATCAACGCGCTGAGGCACGGGCTGAGCAGCCGCGCCGCCGTGTACTCGGGACGTCCCGTGCGGATCATCCTCGCCCTCACCGAGCAGTCCCTGATCTGTGTGGTCACCGATCCCAGCGACGAGTTCCCCACGCCGCGCGACCCGGACTTCGTGTCCGAGGGCGGGAGAGGGCTGCAGGTCGTCGCGGGCATCAGCCACCAGTGGGGATGGGCCCCGCTGGGCTCCCCCGGCAAGGCGGTGTGGGCGGGTTTCACCCTCCCGGGCGGCCAGGCCCACCCCGTGAGACACCTGGAGGTCTGCTCCTAGCGCCGCACCCGTGGATCAGCGTGCAGACTGGAACAGGGTTGTACCGCTGAGACCGTCGCCGGCACCCACTGTCAGCGCTTGTCGAAAAGACGAATATCGTCTCCCGAATTAGCGCTAACATCGGCATTCGGCAGAACGGGGAGGATCATGACGGCGTTCTCGAAGCTCGAACGTCTCGGTTTCGATCCGACGATCCCCAACGAAGCCCGCATGTACGACTACTTCGTGGGCGGCAAGGACAACTTCGCCGCCGACCGGGAGGCCGCGCGGCGAGCGCTCGAAGTGGCGCCCGAGCTTCCCATCTTGTGCCGTGAGGGCCGGCGGTTCCTCGACCGGGCGGTGCGCTATCTCGCCGGCGCCGGGATCCGGCAGTTCGTCGACATCGGCTGCGGCCTTCCGACGCAGGGCAACGTCCACGAGGTCGCCCAGGCGGCGGCGCCCGACTCGCGCGTGGCCTACGTCGACAACGACCCGGTGGTCGTCGTCCACTCCCAGGCCCTGCTGGAGGACGACAAGCAGACCGCGGTCATCGAGGCCGACATGCGCGACCCCGATCAGATCCTCAGCCATCCCCGGCTGACCGGCCTGATCGACCTGGACGAGCCGGTCGCGATCCTGCTGCTCTTCACGCTGGTCATCGTCCCGGAGGACGAGCTCGTCACCCGCATCGTCCGGCGGCTGCGCGACGCCGTCGCCCCGGGCAGCCACATGGTCATCGCCCACAGCGTCTCCGACCCCCGGCCCGAGACCACCGCCAAGCTCGCGGCCCTCTACCAGGACGACGGGGTGGTCTCCGGCCCGCGCCGCGACCAGCTCCGCACCAAGGCCGACGTCGAGCGGCTGTTCGAGGGACTTTCGCTGGTCGAGCCGGGTGTGGTCTACATCCCGGCGTGGCGGCCGGACCCCGGAGACCAGCCCGTCGCCCCCGAGTCGGTCTGGTCCGTCGGCGGCATCGGCCTCAAGGCCCCCTGAGCCGCACCGGCCATGCCCGGCCTGCGTCTCCCCAGGTCACAGGCGTAGCCTTGCGAAAGATGGCCTCGACGTAGCCCCGGACACCGCGAAGGCGCCGTGCCGGCGAGCCGGTGGCGTGGGTCCTACCGCCTCGATGGAGTCCTCATGTCCGCTACCGCCACCCTCAGCGCACCCAGAGCGACGGGCCCGGCTCCCCTGCTGGTCGCCGTGCTCGGCCTGCTGTCGGCGTTCCAGCCTTTCGCCCTTTACATGTACCTGCCGGGTTTCGTCCCCCTCGCGCGCGACCTGCGCACCTCGGCCATAGGTGTGCAGCTGACCCTCAGCGCCTTCCTCCTCGGGGTGGCGCTGGGCCAGTTCTCGATCGGAGCGCTGTCCGACCGCCTCGGCCGGCGCGCGCCGCTCCTGGTCTGCCTGGCCCTGTGCACGGTGGCCGGGGCCGTGTGCGCCCTGGCCCCCGCCATCGGGGTACTGATCGCGGCACGGTTCGTCCAGGGGCTCGCGGGGTCGGCCGCCATCGTCGCCGGCCGCGCCATCGTCACCGACACCGGGCGTGGCAGGGACGCCGCGCGCGTCTTCGGCATCCTCATGGCCGTCCTTGGCGTCGCGCCCGTCGTCGCCCCGCTGGCCGGGGGGATCGTGGCCGGCACGGCGGGCTGGCGCGGGGTGTTCGCGGCGCTCGCCCTGCTGTCGCTGCTGATGTTCCTCGCCGCCCTGGTCGCGGTCCCCGAGACGCTGCCCAAGCACCGGCGTGGTGCCGTGGACCTCCACGCGACCGCCCGGGTGGTACGCGGCCTGCTGCTCGACGGGCCCTTCCTCGGCTACGCCCTGGCGTTCACCTTCGCCTTCGGCGCCCTGATGGCGTACGTCGCCGCGTCGCCCTTCGTCCTTGGGAACCTCTTCGGCCTGACGACCGCCACCTTCTCGCTCGCCTTCGCCATCAACGCGCTGGGACTGTTCCTCGTCAGCACCGTCAACGCCAGGCTGGTGTACCGCTTCTCCCCGCATCGGCTGCTGCAGACCGGGCTGGCCATCCTGTTCGTGGCCGCCGCCGCGCTGTGCGTGCTGGCCGTGACCGGGCTGCTGTCGGAGGTGACGGGCCTTCCGCTGCTGCTCGTCGCCGTGTCCTCGCTCGGGCTCGTGCTGGGCAACGCCGCCGCCCTCGCGCTCGGGCGCGCACCGCACTCCGCCGTGACCGCCTCGGCCCTGCTGGGGACCCTGCAGTTCGCGTTCGGCGCGCTGGTGGCGCCGCTGGCCGGCCTGCGCGGCGATCGCAGCGCCGTGCCCATGGCCCTCGTGATGGACCTCTGCGCGGTGCTCGCCCTGCTTGCCCTGGCGCTCACCCGCAACGCGCTGGATCTGACGCCGGGCGAGCGTCCGGACGCCGAACGTGCGGGCATGAGGTCCTGCGATCAGCGGGGCTGACACCCGGGCTCGAATCAGGCAGGCACCCGTCGCCGGGGTCGGGGGTGAAAAAAACTTTACGGACGTCCCGCGGTCTTGGTGTCAGCGGTCGGCGCACCACTGACACGCAGGGCAGACCCGCCACCCCCATCATGATCTCGAATGATTACGGACCGTTGGTGCCGTGCGGCCAATCGAGACCCAATATGTCAGCGATGTCGCCCGAGATAGATCAGTCTTCGTCCGCGCGTCGCGGCGAATCAGACTTAACTTTTGCCCCATACCCCGTAAAATCCGCCGATGTGAACGATGGTCATCACGCTCCACAGGAGCTTCCGGTCCGCGAACGCTCGTTCCGGACCAGCTCCGGCCGGCACCGGCGGCCGGTGCCCGCGCAGTTGCCTCCGGACGCGCCCGCGCTCGTGCTGGCCGCGCCGGGCACCGCCTGCGACGTCCCCGCGGCCATCAAGACCATTGTCGGCGTCGAGCATCCCCAGCTCGACGTGCGCCTGATCCACCTCGGCGACAGCAAGACCAGCCTGGCCGAGATGCTCACCGACTGCGCCTCCGACCGGCCGAAGGAATCGCCGGCCGCCATCGTGGTCCCCCTCGTGACCGGCCCGCACCAGCAGGTCTACCGGGCCATCCGGGAGGCCGTCGCCGACAGCGACGTCCTGACGACCATCGCCGACCCGCTCGGCCCGCACCCCCTGCTCGCCGAGGCGCTGCACGTCAAGCTCTCCGAGAGCGGGCTCGCGCGGGCGGACCGCATGCGCCTGTTCAACATCGCGGCTCCGGTCGACGGGATCATCGTCGCCACGGTCGGCGGCCAGGAGGCCGTGCGGGCCGCGGACGCGACGGTCGTCCTGCTGGCCGCGCGGCTCACACTTCCCGTGGTGGCGGCCTCGCTGGACGCCTCCCCCGGCGTCGGGGACGCCGCCCAGCGGCTGCGCAACATCGGCGCCTCACGCCTGGCCCTGGCCCCGTTCCTCATCGGCCCCGAGATCGACGTCCAGAAGATCACCGCGGCGGCCGAGTCGGTGGGCGCGGGGTGCGCGGAGCCTCTCGGGGCCCACGGCGCGGTGGCCCAGCTCGTCGCGCTCAGCTACGGAAGCTCCCTCACCGGCATCGACCCCGAGCAGCCTTAGCGGCCGGCCGCCCCTCAGAACCGGAGCGGGCCGGGCCAGGTGTGCACGGGCTGGTCGGTGAAGGCCAGGTCGCGGTAGCGCGCCAGCATGGCGGCCCGGGCGCCCGGCTCGTCGCCCAGCGCGGCCAGCGCCTCGCGCTGCCAGACCGCTCCGGTGCGGCGCAGCAGCACGCGCTCGCGGATGATCGAGAGCAGCCTGGACGCCTCGGACTCCTCCACCCCCGCCCCCGCCAGGCCCTCAGCGGCCACCGGCAGCAGTTCGAGGATGACCTCGGAGGCCGGCGCGGGGTCCGTACGCCCCGGCCAGGCGAGCACGGCGTCCAGCCCGTTCCGCGCGGCGCGGTAGAAGTTGCGGTAGGCGTCGGCGAAGGGGAAGCCCTCGATCCAGTCGGGCCCGGCCGCCGTCGCCACCACGAGCCCCAGCAGGAACGCCGCGTTGGCCGCCATGTCGGCGCAGGTGGGCCCGGCAGGCAGGGCGCGGAGCTCGACCCGCAGGTGCCCGCCGCCCGCCGGGTCGTAGACGGGCCGGTTCCACTGCCACACCGTGCCCTGGTGGAGACGTAGCTCCGCGAGCCGGGGCACTCCGCCGTCCCGCACGGCCGCGAGCGGGTCCTCCTCGTCCATCACGGGCATGACCGGCTCGTACTCGCGGACGCTCAGCTCGAACAGCTCCTCCGCGCCGCTCTCCACCCAGCCGGAGCCGAAGCACACGCGGCCGTCCACCCGCCACGGGCGCTCCATGTCGCGGTCGTCCGCCGAGGCCTCGAACAGCGCGATGCGGGTCTCCTCCCACAGGTCGCGGCCGAGGAAGGACGGGGAGTTGCCGCTGACCGCGAGCACCGGGCCGATGGCGAGCTGGGCGGCGTTGTACACGCGCGCGAAGTCGGCCGGTGGCGTGCGCAGGTGTACCTGCCAGGAGGTGTTGGCGCTCTCGAGGATGACGTCCTCCACCTCCAGCTCCAGGCGCTCGACGCCGTGGATCTGGACGCGGAACGGCTCGGCGCGCACCCGGCGCATCCCCCGGCTGAGCGCCCGGTAGCGGGTCTCGTCGCTCATGGCGTCACGGGTGAAGTCGAACTCGGTGAGCGTGGGCAGGATGCCGATGGGCACCACCCGGCCGCCCCGCGAGCGGGCGGCCTTGTCGACCAGGAGCATCATGTCACGCGCCTCGGCCGCCAGGGCGGTGAAGGGCCGCCCGGCCAGCGGCAGGGGGGTCAAATTGACCTCAAGGTTGAAGCTGCCCAGCTCAAGGACCACCCGGTCGTCCCCCGCGACCGCGCGGACCTCCTTGTTGCGGCGCAGCGGGCGGCCGTCCGCGTCGATCAGGAAGAGCTCCAGCTCTGCGCCGACGGTCGCGGGCCCGGCGCCGAAGCCGGGCCTGGCGAGCAGCTCACGCAGCGCCTGGAGGGAGTCTTTCAGTCGCTCCCCGAAACGCCCGTACTCCGCCTCGGAGAACCGCTCCTTGGCTACTTGCTGTCCCATCGCTTCCCCCACGAGTGCAGGTCCCGGTCTCCCCCTCCCTCTCCCGGGGAACCCGTTTCATGCCTGCTACCTCGGCTCGCGTGACTCCCGGAGTTCGGCGAGCCGCTCCCGGTAGCGCTCCACACCCGCCAGCTTCACCTGCTCGTACCCCCGGACGAGGTCGGGCAGGCCGGCCATCTCGACCGCCCGCGCGTGCGTGCCGGGGGTCAGCCCGGCGGCGCACTCCTCCACGAGGGCGGTGTACTCGCCGATCAGCCCCCTTTCGACTTTACGGAGGTGCGCGTGGCCGAAGAGGTCCCAGGGGGTCCCGCGCAGGCCGCGCATGGCGTACAGAAGGCGGAAGGCCGGGCGGAACCAGGGGCCGAGGGAGATCTTGCGGCGCAGGCCGATCGCCCTCAGCAACGGCGGGTGCAGGCGCCAGCGCACCTTCGCGCCGGCGCCGAAGCGCTCGTCGATGTCCGCCTGGACCGCCGGGTCCAGGCACAGCCGCGCGACCTCGTACTCGTCCTTGTAGGCCATCAGCTTGTGCAGGTGCCACGCGACGGCCTCGGCCAGGGTGGTCTCCTCGGTCACCGCCGCCTCGGCCTCCCGCACCCGCCCGACCAGCTGGGCGTACCGCTCCGCGTAGCGGGCGTCCTGGTAGGCGATCAGCTCGGGCACGCGCACGGTGACGAGCCGTTCGAGCTCGCTTCCCGGCTCGGCCTTGACCAGGTCGATCAGCGCCTCGGCCTCGCTGCCGGGCGTCACCCGCGTGGCGACCCCCTCAGTGGAAGCCGGGAGGCCGGTGCCCCCGGGGGCGTGGACGACGTGCCTGCCGAGCCGGAAGGCCCGCACGTTGGCCGCCACGGCCACCCCGTTGAGCTCGATCGCGCGCTCCAGCGAAGCGGCCGAGACGGGCAGTGCCCCGGCCTGGTAGGCGGCGCCGAGGAGGATCAGGTTGACGTACTGGTCGTCCCCGAGCAGCCGCCCGGCGAGCTCCTGCGCGTCCAGCACGACGGAGGCCTCTTCCCGGGACGCCGACACCACGCGGGACACCACACCCTCGGCCCTGGGGAACGCCAGGCCCGGATCGGCGACCATGCGGCCGGTCGGGACCTCGGCCGTGGAGAGCACCGCGACCGTCCGCCGCGGCGAGGCCACCGCGAGGTTGGCGGCGTCGGCCGCGACGAGCAGGTCGGCGCCGAGGTACAGGTCGCAGCCGCCATCGGCGATCTTGTTGGACTCCTCGGCCGGCTCGGTGGTGATCTTCACGTCGGAGACGACCGCGCCGCCCTTCTGCGCCAGGCCCGTCTGGTCGAGGCTCCTGACGTGCTTGCCGTCGAGCGTCGCCGCGACCGAGATGATCTGGGCGAGCGTGACCACGCCCGTGCCGCCGACCCCGGTGATCCGCATGGCGAACCGGTCGGCCGGCACCCGCGGCTCCGGCTCCGGCGCCTCCTCCGGCGCCTCCCAGGTGACCACCGGGCTCGCCGAGCGGGTGCTCCCCCCGCGCGCCGCGGCGTCCGCGGCCGGGGTGACGGTGAGGAAGGACGGGCAGTCGCCGTCCAGGCAGGAGTAGTCGACGTTGCAGCTCGCCTGGTGGATGCGGGTCTTGCGGCCGAACTCGGTGTCCACCGGCTGCACCGACAGGCAGTTGGACTTCGCCCCGCAGTCGCCGCAGCCCTCGCACACCCGTTCGTTGACGACCACCCGCGTCGCGGGAGCCACCGCCTGCCCGCGCCGCCGCTTGCGCCGCTTCTCGGCCGCGCACTCCTGGTCGTGCACGAGCACGGTGACCCCGTCCACGGCCGCCAGCGTCTCCTGCGCCCTGACCAGCAGGTCGCGGTGCCACACCTCGGCCCCGGGCGCGAGCCGTACGCCCCGGTAGCGGGACGGGTCCTCGGTCGTGACGATGATCTTCCGTACGCCCTCGGCGGCGAGCAGGCGGGTGATCTCGGGCACGGCCATGCCGCCGACGGCCCGCTGTCCCCCGGTCATGGCCACCGCCGAGTTGTACAGCAGCTTGAAGGTGATGCGGCTGCCCGCGGCCACCGCCGCCCGCACGGCGAGGCTGCCGGAGTGCAGGAAGGTGCCGTCGCCGATGTTCTGCACGAGGTGGTCGCGGTCGAGGAAGGGCTCCATGCCGATCCACTGCGCGCCCTCGCCGCCCATCTGGGTGATCCCGCTGACCTCGCCGGCCTGCGCCTCGTCCATGAAGACGACCATGGTGTGGCAGCCGATGCCGGCGCCGACCAGCGTGCCCTCGGGCACCTTGGTGGAGCGGTTGTGCGGGCACCCCGAGCAGAAGTACGGCGTGCGCGACATGACGGGGAGGAGCTGGATGGACTCCCTGCGCGCACGCGGCGGTGGTTCGACGCCGAGGCGCCGGGCCAGCTTGCGGGCGATCAGGTCGGGCCCCAGCTCGCCGCCCACGGGGAACAGGGCGCGGCCGGCGTCGTCGGACTTCCCGAGGACGGCCGGCCGGTCCGGCATCGCGTACAGCAGTTCCTTGAACTGCTGCTCGACGAACGAGCGCTTCTCCTCGACCACCACGATCTCGCGCAGCCCCGCGGCGAACTCCCTGACCGTGCGGCCGTCGAGGGGCCAGGGCATGCCGAGGCGCAGCAGGCGGACGCCCCGCCGCTCCAGCTCGTCGTCGGCCAGGCCGAGGATCGCGAGCGCCTGCCGCAGGTCGAGGTAGGTCTTCCCCGCGGCCACCAGCCCGATCGTGTCGCCCGGCCGCCCTACCGTGACGCGGTTGAGCAGGTTCACGTGGCCGTAGGCGCGGGCGATCTCCAGCCGGGCGTGGTGCGCGGAGCGTTCCAGCTCCAGCGGGACCGGGTTGAGCATGCGGGCGGTCGGCACGTGGCGGTACGGCCGGCCGTCGAGCTCCACGTCGGGCAGCACCGGCAGCGGCCTGGCGGAGGGAAGCTCCACGGTCGCCGACCCGTCGGCCACGTTGGTCACGATCTTCATGGCGGCCCACAGGCCGCTGTGCCGGGACAGGGCGAACCCGTGCAGGCCGAGGTCGAGGATGTCGGCGGGGTCCGCCGGGTAGAGGATCGGCAGCAGCAGGTCGGCCAGCGCCGCCTCGGAGGCGGAGGCCACGGTCGAGGACTTCGACACCGGGTCGTCACCGACGAGCGCGAGCACCCCGCCGTCGCGATGGGTGCCTACCAGGTTGGCGTGCCTGATGGCGTCGGTCGCGCGGTCGAGGCCGGGGGCCTTGCCGTACCAGATGCCGAAGACGCCGTCGTGGCGGAAGCCCGAGAGGGTCGCGGCGAGCTGCGTGCCTGCGACCGAGGTGGCGGCCAGCTCCTCGTTGAGCCCCGGCCGGTGGATGACGTCGTGCTCGTCCAGCAGCGCGCGGTTGCGCCCCAGCTCCAGGTCGTAGCCGCCCAGCGGGGAGCCCTGGTAGCCGGACACGAACCCGGCCGTGTCCAGCCCCGCCTCCCGGTCGCGCCGCCGCTGGTCGAGCGGGAGCCTCACCAGTGCCTGGATGCCGGTCAGGTGGACACGGCCTTCCTGGCGGCCGTACCGGTCCTCGAGCCGGAAATCCACGTGCGCCTCCTCGAATCTGCTACACCCACCACCATCCTCCTGATCGTCCCGCAGACGAATCGGATGATCGACAGAAACGTACGCGGTTCTTGGAGCCGAAGACCCTTGACAGGCCACAGCGGCCGCAACCGGCTCGGCACCGGCGCCCGTACGGGCACCCGCGTGGCCGGGTGCCCGGTTCGCGGCTTCGGGAGTGCGATCACCTGAAGCCATTGACTCCGCCCGGCCGAGTCGGTATGCCTGGACAACGCCATTTGTTGGGTGAGGGCCCCTCGTGGGAGGCGGTGGCAATGCGCGTGCTCGTGCACGCCTACCCGTGGGACGTGATCGGCGATCCGCTGTTCACCGGACGGGTGCAGGCGCTCGGCTGTGACGGGGTCAACCTCGCCGCGAGCTACCACACGGTCAGGGCGGCGACGCCATGGCATCCCGAGCACGCCTATCTCGACGCGAGACACTCCGCGCTCTACCGGCCGGTCCGCGAGGAGGCCTGGTCGGGCAGGCGCCTGGCACCGGCCACGGCCGGCTGGATGGACGACCCCGACTCCTTCGGCACGGCCACGCGCACCCTCACCGACGCCGGGGTCCCGGTGACGGCCTGGATCGTGCTCACGCACAACTCCCGCCTGGGCGAGGCGCACCCGGATATCAGCGTGGTCAACTGCTTCGGCCAGCCGTATCCCTGGGCGCTGTGCCCCTCGCACGCCGAGGTGCGTGACTACGCCGCCGCGCTGGCCGCCGAGGCCGTACGCGACCTTCCCCTGGACGGGGTGCTCCTTGAGGCCTGCGGGCAGCTCGGGGCCGACCACGGCGGCCACCACGACAAGACGGAGGGCGCCTACGACGCGCGGGCCCGGCGCATGCTGTCGGTCTGCTGCTGCGCGGCCTGCCAGGCGGCCTGGGCCGCGGGCGGCGTCGACCCCGAGCGGGCGGTGCGCGACCTGCGCGCCGCCGTACGCTCCCGCGAGCACGACCTCGACCCGGCCATGGCGGCCACGCTCCTGGCCGTGCGCCACGACGCGGCGGACGAGCTGCGCCACCAGGTCGTCGAGGCGCTGCCGGGGCTGCGGGTCAGCCTGCACGGCAGTCCCGACCCCTGGGCCACCGGCGCCAACCCGGGGCTCACCCCGCACGCGGGCAAGGGGGTCGACACCGTCGTCGTGCAGTGCTGGCCGACCGGGCCGGAGTCCCCCGACCGGGTGCGGCTCGCGCACCGCGTGCTTCCCGAGGAGGTGGCGGTCGGCGCGTACGTGACCGTGCTGCCGCCGGTGC
This sequence comes from Sphaerisporangium sp. NPDC088356, assembly GCF_040685555.1. NCBI lineage: Bacteria > Bacillati > Actinomycetota > Actinomycetes > Streptosporangiales > Streptosporangiaceae > Sphaerisporangium > Sphaerisporangium sp. NPDC088356. Next base: position 17,587 of record NZ_JBFBIK010000057.1, on the reverse strand, counting down.
GGCCCGAGGAGACCACGGCGCACGTCCGGCGGCTGGTCGAGGCGGGCGCCGAGGAGATCCACCTCTACCACGCGGGCCTCGCCGGCCCGTCGCGCCACGGCCTGCTGGCCGACGCCACCCGCGCCGCCACGAGCCCCTGATCCCTGCCCTGTTCTGCCCCCGAGGCCCCCGCCCGGGCCGGCCCAGGAGCCGGCATCCCGGTGGCCGGGCCGCTCCGACCTGCCTGCGTAACGCCAGCCGTTCCCGATATCGTGATATATCAGGATATGAGGTGACTAATGAAGCGTCTGACGCCCGAGCAGTTGAGAAGCCACCGGTGGTACGGCACCGAGAGTCTCCGGTCCTTCAGCCACCGCGCGAGGACCCGCCAGCTCGGCCTGTCGGCCGAGGAGCACATGGGCCGCCCCGTCATCGGCATCCTGAACACCTGGAGCGAGCTCAACCCGTGCCACATCCACCTTCGCGAGCGGGCGCAGGACGTCAAGCGCGGAGTGTGGCAGGCGGGCGGGTACCCCGTGGAGCTGCCGGTGATGTCGCTGTCGGAGACCTTCCAAAAGCCGACCACCATGCTCTACCGCAACCTGCTGGCCATGGAGACCGAGGAGGTCCTGCGCTCCTACCCCGTGGACGCCGCGGTGCTCATGGGCGGATGCGACAAGACCACCCCCGCCCTGATCATGGGCGCCATCAGCATGGACCTCCCCGCCATCTTCGTACCGGCGGGCCCGATGATCCCCGGCAACTGGCGCGGCGAGGTCCTTGGCAGCGGCAGCGACATGTGGCGCTACTGGGCCGACAAGCGGGCGGGCCTGGTCGACGACGCCGAGATGAGCGGCGTGGAGGAGGGCATCGCCCGCTCCCCCGGCCACTGCATGACGATGGGCACCGCCTCCACAATGACCTCGGTCGCCGAGGTGCTCGGCATGACGCTCCCCGGCGCCGCCTCCATCCCCGCGGTGGCCTCCGCCCACAACCGGATGGCCGCCGCCACCGGCAGGCGCGCCGTCGAGATCGCGTGGGAGGACCTGCGCCCGTCCCGGATCCTGAACGCCGAAGCCTACGCGGACGCCGTCACGGCCGTGCTGGCCCTCGGCGGGTCCACCAACGCCGTCATCCACCTCGTCGCCATGGCCCGCCGCAGCGGCGTGGAGCTCACGCTCGACCACTTCGACGCGGCCTCCCTGCGCGTTCCCGTGCTCGCCGACCTGCGGCCGAGCGGCACGTACGTCATGGAGGACTTCTACCTGGCGGGCGGGCTGCCCGGGCTGCTGAGCCGGATCGCCGACCTGCTCCACCTCGACCGGCCGACCGTCACCGGCCACAGCCTGGGCGAGGTGCTCGACGGGGCCGGGGTGTTCGACGACAAGGTCATCCGGACGCGCGACAACCCCCTGTCCACCGAGGGCGGCCTCGCCGTCCTGCGCGGCAACCTCGCCCCGGACGGAGCGGTCATCAAGCACGTCGCCGCCGACCCGCGGCTGCTCAAGCACACCGGGCCGGCGGTGGTGTTCGACGGGCACCGCGACCTGATGCGGCGTATCAACGACGAGAGCCTGCCCATCACGGCCGACTCGGTGCTCGTGCTGCGCGGCGCGGGGCCGCGCGGCGGTCCCGGCATGCCCGAGCACGGCATGCTCCCCATACCGGACCGGCTGCTCAAGATGGGGGTCCGCGACATGCTGCGGATCTCCGACGCCCGCATGAGCGGCACCAGCTACGGCGCCTGCGTGCTGCACGTCGCCCCGGAGTCCCACGTCGGCGGGCCGCTCGCGCTCGTACGGGACGGGGACCCGATCACCCTCGACGTCGAGGCGCGGCGCCTGTCCCTCGACGTGCCCGAGGAGGAGCTGGCCCGGCGCCGCGCGGCCTGGCGGCCTCCCGAGACCGTCTTCCGGCGCGGGTACGGCACGCTCTACGACGCCCACATCACGCAGGCGGATGAGGGCTGCGACTTCGACTTCCTCGCCGGCAGCGGAGGCGCCCCCGAGCCCGACACGGAGTGAGACCCCGCGCGGGGGGCGGCCTCACGCGCACAGCTGGGAGCTCAGGGTCTCGTAGGCCCATCGCTCCCAGCGATCGGGCGACCAGCCGCGGTCGCGGACGAAGACCAGATACAGCTCGGGGCTGAGCAGGCCGTACAGCAGGTCGGCCGCGAGCTCCTCCGGCACCCCTTCGCGGGCCCCCGGCTTGGCCACCAGAGCCCTCGCGGCGGTCGCGTGCACGGTGAACCGCGGATCCGTCTGCTCGTCCCAGAGCTCTGCCACGCCGGAGTCGGCGGCCGCGGCGGCGCGCAGCATCTCGGTGATCGGGGCGACCCGCTCCAGCATCTGGCGCGTGCCGCGCAGATGGGACCGCAACTGGCCGGGGGCCGTCTCCGCGTCGAGTGACTCGCGAAACCACGGCCGGTCCATGGTGGCGACCGGCGCGTCGTCGCCGGCGAGGGTCACGTCGACGAGCTCCTTGAGCAGCGCCCGCTTGTTGCCGAAGGTGAAGTAGATCGTCTGCACGGCCACGCCCGCCAGGTCGGCGATGTCCTGGAGCGCCGTGGTGCCGTAACCCTGCCGGACGAACAGCTCGCGCGCGGCGTCGAGCATGCGCGCCCGGGTCTCCTTGGCCTTCTGCGCCCGATTGGCCCCGCTCTTGACCTTACTCATGGCTGTAGTCTATCTCTAGATGTTGACTCTAGAGTTCATCTCTAGCCAATTCGGCGGCCTTTCGGACACCACCGCGACACAACGGGAGCAGACAGATGCGAGACATCGCGAACACCTGGCACGCGGAAGCATGGAACGGCTGGGAAGGCCTCCACTGGGCCGAGAATCCCCGCCGCTACAACTCGATCATGTTCGGCTTCGACGACGCGCTGTTCGACGCCGCCGCGATCGCCGAGCACGACCACGTCCTCGACGTCGGCTGCGGCACCGGCCAGCCCACGCTGCGCGCCGCGCGGCAGGCCCGCGGAGGGCACGCCCTCGGCGTCGACATCTCGGCGCCGATGCTCGAACGCGCCCGCGCTGACGCGGCCGGGCAGGGCGTCGCCAACGTGGCGTTCGAGCAAGGGGACGCCCAGGTCCATCCCTTCCCCGGTGGCGCCTTCGACGTCGCCATCAGCCGCGGCGGCGTCATGTTCTTCGACGACCCCGTGGCCGCGTTCGCCAACATCCGCCACGCCCTGCGGCCAGGTGGCCGCCTGACGTTCATGGGCCCGCGGCCCGGCGGCCAGGACGGCGAGTACGCCCGCGCCACCGCCGCGCTGAGCCCCCTGATGCGCGGACCGTCACCCGCCGCGCGGGGGATGATGTCGATGGTCGACCCCGACCGCATCCACGAGGTGCTCGGCGAGGCCGGTTTCGCCGGCACGAGCGTCACCGGCGTCGAGGCCATGATGGACTACGGTCGCGACGCGGCGGACGCCGCCGACTTCATCCTCTCCACGGGCCCGGTACGCCACAACCTCCGCGACACCGACCCGGCGGTCGTCGAGAGCACCCGTGCGGCGCTGCGAGCAGGGCTGCGGCCGTACGAGACCGCTGAGGGAGTCCGCGTGCGCGGGTCCGTCTGGCTGGTCAAGGCCACTCGCTCTTGAGCCGGGTGCGCCGTCACGATCGGCTCTGGGACGCGACGCCACCATCAAGGAGCCTGCCGGCGCGACCTTGGGCTGATCAGGAGCTGACGCCTTTACATTGTAGATCACGTGGTTGGATCCCCCGCTCTCTCGCCCACGGCGGGGATGGGTGGGCGTCACAGGCAAAGGTGCGCGACGATATACCGGTGTACAACATGTCAGAGGAGCCGGTCCTGCGGCCGGTCGCGAGGTCGACCACGCGCACCGACCTCGTAGCCGACTCGATCCGGGCGGCCATCCTGTCCGGCCGGATCAAACCCGGTGAGACGCTGGTGGAGCGCAGGCTCGCCGAACAGCTGGGCGTGTCCAAGACCCCCGTGCGGGAGGCCCTCATCGGGCTCGCCGCGACCGGGCTGGTCGTGATCAGTCCCAACCGCGGGGTCAGCGTACGGGTGCTGGGCGCCGCCGACCTGCGCAAGGCCCAGGAGCTCCGCCTGCTTCTCGAGCCGTGGGCGGTGGCGGGCTCCACGAGGTCGGCACGCGCGCAGACCGTGCGTGACGCGCGGGAGGCGCTGGAGGAGGCGGGCGAGCTGCTGTCGGGAGACGACCCGACCTCCCTCAGCCTGGCCAACCGCCGCTTCCACCGCGCGCTCTACTCCGGCTGCGACAACGAGCTGGTCACCGCGCAGCTGGACAACCTCCAGGACCTCACCGCCGTCGGGACGGTCACCGTGCTCTGGCGTCACTGGCCGACATGGCGTGAGGAGTTCGCCGAACACCAGGACATCCTCGCCGCCGTGGAGTCGGGCGACGCCCCGCTGGCCGAGCGCCTGACCAGGGCGCACATCAAGCGTTCTGTCACCCACCTGGCGCGCGACCCCGGCCGGAAGTGCTAGCGGACAACTACCCCCGAGCCGGTCAGCGTGCGCCTCCCCCGCCGGGGAGGGTGGACCGGTAGCGGCGGAGGGTCTCCTCGTCCGGAGGGTAGGTGCCGCGCAGCGGGGCGCCGGCCTCCACCTGCGCCTGGATGAAGTCCTCCAGCCTTTCCTGTTCGAGGGCGTCGCGCGCCACCTCCGCCGCGAGGTGGCGGGGCACGCAGACGACGCCCTCCCCGTCCGCCACGATGATGTCGCCGGGGTACACGGGCACCTCGGCGCAGCCGATGGGGACCTGCAGGTCGACGGCGTGGTGGCGCGCGAGGTTGGTGGTCGCGCACACCCCCGCGGCGAAGGCCGGCAGCTCGAGCTCCGCGAAGAACGGCGAGTCGCGGACCGCCCCGTCGGTGACCAGCCCAGCGGCGCCGCGCCGCAGCAGGCGGGTCGCGAGGATGCCGCCGATCGAGGCCGCCCGGGTCTGGCCCCGGCAGTCCATGACGAGCACCTGCCCCGGGCCGACCGACTCGACCGCGAGCCGCTGCGGATGATCGTAGTCCTTGAACACCGACAGCACGTCCAGATCCTCGCGCGCGGGGATGTGGCGCAGCGTGAACGCCTCCGCCACCATCCGCGTGTGCGCCGGGTTGAGCGGGCGCAGCCCGGCCAGGAAGGTGTTGCGGAGCCCACGGGCGAACAGCTGCGTGGTGACCGTCGCCGTCGAGACCCGGCGCAGGGCGCCGAACACCTCCGGCCCGAGCGCGTCCTCGCCCGTGCCGCCGTTCACGTCTTCCCCGCCGTTCACGTCTTCACGCCCGCTCACGTCTTCACGCCCGCTCACGCGGCACCGACCGGGAGGCGCAGGGAGCGGAGGACGGCGGTGACCTCGTCGCGTTCCCCGTCGGGGAGGACGGAGATCGGGGGGCGCACGTCGCGGCGGCACAGGCCGAGCTGGGCCAGCGCCTCCTTGAGCACCGAGACATTGTTGGCGTTGCCCCGCCTGGCACGCAGGTCTTCGATGGGCTTGAGGCGCTGCCACAGCCGCATCGCGCCGCCGGTGTCGCCGGCCTGGAGCAAGCCGTGCAGTTCCAGCGACAGCTCGGGCACGATGGCGACCAGGCCGGAGGTGAACCCGCGCGCGCCGCCCATCCAATAGAACGGCGCCCAGCTCTCGGCGAGCCCGCACACCCAGGTGACCTCGGGGACCTCGACCGTCATCTCGGCGAACCGCACCGGGTCGGGCAACGCGTACTTGACCCCGACCACGTTCGGGCACGCGTCCACCAGGGCCCGCACCGTCCCGGGAGTGATCAGCGGGGACCGGAGATAACACACGACGCCGAGCCCGGGGACGGCCTCGGCCACGGCCCTGTGGTAGTCGACCCAGCCTTCCTCCGACTGGTAGGGATGCACGGGCTGGTGGACCATGACGGCGTGCGCGCCGAGTTTCGCGGCCTCGGTCGCGAGCCGGACGGCCGAGCCGGTGTCGTGCCCGACGCCGGCGATGACGCGCGCCTCGCCGGCCGACTCCAGGGCGAGCGCGACCACGCGGTTCAGCTCGGCGGTGGACAGCGAGTAGAACTCTCCGGTGTTGCCGTTGGGGGTGACCGCCGTGATCCCCGCCGCGACCATGCGCGACACCACGGCGGCGTAGGCCGGCTCGTCGATCCGCCCGAGCCCGTCGAACGGCGTCACCGGTATGGACACCACCGACGAAAGCACCCGCCTCACGTCATCCAGCATCGCGATCTTCCCTTCATGGCGACTCCTGACTCTGGTATATCAGTACATCGTCGTGCTGACCTACTGACATATGTCAAAGATCGTCGCGCAGGTGAAGGAGGTCACCCCCGACTGAGCCGCATAACGTGCGACTGCTGGTGGGCAGGAGTCCCACCCAGCTCAGGTTTTCCCATCCATGCCCGGTATGAAGGCTCAGCGGGCCAGGCGGATGACGTTCCAGGAGACGGGTGGGAGGAGCACCCTGGCCGGGCCTGTCTGGACGTCGGGGTTGGGCCGCGGGGTGACGCGGTCGGGGGCGTCGGCGGTGTTGGCGGCGTAGACGTCGTCGTCGGTGAGCGTGGTGGCCTCGACGACCCGGACCGTCCCGAGCGCGCGGGTGTCCAGGGTCAGCTCCACGGGCCGGTCGGTCGAGCGGTTCACCGCGAAGACGGTGGTGTGCTGGTCGTCCCGCGTCGCGACCGCGTGCAGCACCGGCACCTCGCCGAACTCCGCCGTGTCGTACAGCGGCGAGACCGGCTCCACACGCAGCACGTCGCCGGAGGCGTACCGGGCGGCCTGGGCGAACGGGTGGAAGATCGTCTGCCGCCAGGCACGGCCGCCGGGCTCGGTCATGATCGGCCCGATCACGTTGACGAGCTGCGCCTGGCAGGCGGCGGTGACCCGGTCGCTGTTGCGCAGCAGGGTGATCAGCAGCCCACCCACGGCGACGGCGTCGGCCAGGTGGTAGCGGTCCTCCAGCAGTGGTGGCGCCACCGGCCAGTCCCGGAACGGCTCCCGGGAGGCGAAGCGGCTCTGGTACCAGACGTTCCACTCGTCGAAGGACACGTTGACGCGCTTGGCGGCACGAAGCTTGGCCCGTACGTGGTCGGCCGTGGCGACGACGGAGGCGATGAAGTTCTCCATGTCGGTCGCGCACGCGAGGAAGCTGCCGAGGTCGCCGTCCTTCTCCTCGTAGTAGGCGTGGCAGGAGATGTGGTCGACGTGCTCGTAGGTCTCCGCGAGGACCGTGGCCTCCCAGGATCCGAACGTCGGCATGGAGGAGCCTGAGCTGCCACAGGCGACCAGCTCCAGATCGGGGTCGATCATGCGCATCGCCCGCGCGGTCTCGGCGGCGAGCCTGCCGTACTCGTGGGCGGTCTTGTGGCCGATCTGCCAGGGACCGTCCATCTCGTTGCCGAGGCACCACATGCGGATGCCGTGCGGATCCTTGGCGCCGTTCGCGATGCGCAGGTCGGACAGGCGGGTGCCGGACTCGACGTTGCAGTATTCGAGGACGTCCAGCGCTTCCTGCACCCCGCGCGTGCCGAGGTTGACGGCCATCATCGGCTCGACGCCCGCCTTGCGTGCCCAGCGCGCGAACTCGTCGAGGCCGAACAGGTTGGGCTCGGTGCAGTGCCAGGCCAGGTCGAGCCGCGCCGGGCGGCCGGCGGCCGGGCCGATGCCGTCCTCCCACCGGTAGCCGGAGACGAAGTTGCCACCGGGGTACCTCGCGGTGCTCGCCCCGAGCTCGCGGGTGAGTTCCAGGACGTCGCGGCGGAAGCCGTCCTCGTCCGCGGTGGGGTGGCCCGGCTCGTAGATCCCGGTGTAGACGCAGCGGCCGAGGTGCTCGACGAACGTGCCGAACGTGCGGCGCCGCACCGGGGCGACGCGGAAGGCGGGGTCGATCGTCAGGGACGCCTGGTGCACGGTTCCTGCCCGCCTTCGCGATCTGTAACGCACCGGTTGACCCGACCGATTGTTAGCGTTCCCATCGGGCCGGTCAAGGACTCCCAATGGTAACGATTCGATCTCGTCAACGCTCGCACAGGTCACACCGCAGGCGCCCTACCTCTCGCAACAAGGGTCTTGACAGCGATTGTGTTATCGCAAACACTCGGGAAACCTCACCGAAACAATGAGGGTGCCGCCCGCGACCACGACCCGGCCCGCAGGCGATACCGGGCGCCCCTGACCGGCGCCCGTGGATCACCTTGAGCGGGCGGGCCGCGCCCGGCTCCGCCGTCGCCTCTTCGTCCATATTGTCAGCGATAACGGACACCACCGCAGGCCGGTCCGCGCACCGCTCACGGCATCGACCGGCACCCAGACGATCTCGTGATCGGAGGAGACGATGGCCGGCGTACCCCCGCGAGCCGTTCCGGGTGGCGGTCCCCCGCGAGCCGTTCCGGATGGCGGTCCCCCGCGCCCGACCCGGCGGGCCGTGCTCGGCACGGCGCTCGCCCTGGGCGCGGTCCCTCTGACAGGATGCGGCGCGGCGAGCGCCACCACCAGGGTCCGCTACTGGAACCTGTTCGGCGGCGGCGACGGCGCGCTGATGCTCGAGATGCAGGACGAGTTCAGAGCCCGGAACCCCGGCATCTCCCTGGAAGCGGTCACCCTGGCCTGGGGCGCTCCGTACTACACCAAACTCGCCATGGCGGCGGCCGGCGGACGCGCCCCGGACGTCGCGATCCTCCACCTCTCCCGGCTCGCGGGATACGCCCCCGGCCACCTGCTCGACCCGTTCGACGAGCGGCTGCTCGCCGAGTTCGGCGTCACCCCTGGGCAGCTGCCGTCCGGGCTGGTCGAGCGGGCCACGGTCGGCGGCAGGCTGTACGCGCTGCCGCTCGACACCCACCCGTTCGTCACGTACTACAACACCGACGTGGCGCGGAAGGCCGGGCTGCTCGGAGCCGACGGCAAGCTCGCGCCGATGACCGGGCCCGACCAGGTCATCGAGGCGCTCACCAGGGCCAAGAAGGTCACCGGAGCGTACGGGCTGGCGCTCGACAACCTCGACGTGATGCCGTGGCGGCTGTTCTGGGCGCTCTACCGCCAGCAGGACGGCGACATCGCGCTCCCGCCCGGCGGCGCGGCCGGCATCGACGACGCCAAGGCACTCAAGGCCCTGACCTTCATGGGCCGCCTGACCGCCGAGGGCCTGGCCACGAAGGACACCGACTACGCCGGCGCGGTCGCCACGTTCGCGGGCGGCAAGGCGGGGTTCCACTGGAACGGCGGCTGGGAGACGACCACGTTCACCACCGCCGGGATGCCGTACAACATGACCAGGCTGCCCGCCATCTTCGGCGACGCCCGCACCTCGGGGGACTCCCACTCCTTCGTCCTGCCGCACCAGCGGGCTCGCGACCCCATCACGACGCGGGCCACCTACCGGTTCATCACCGAGCTGCTGAAGTCCAGCGTCACCTGGGGGCGGGCGGGGCACGTGCCCGCGTACCAGCCGGTCGTGACCGCCCCCGAGTACCTGGCCCTGAAGCCGCAGTCGGAGTACCGCGACGTCACTCCGGACGTGCAGCTCGACCCGCCCGCGTGGTTCAGCGGGTCCGGGTCCGACTTCGAGACCCAGGCCGCCTCCGCCTTCCAGTCGGTGCTCGCCGGCTCGCGCACCCCCGAGCAGGGTCTCGCGCTGTTCAAGTCGGCCGTCGACAAGCTGCTCTCCACTCCGAGTCCCGTATGAGGAGGCCCTGATGGCGACCATCACCACGCGGGCGACGGCGGCGGTCCCCGTAACCGGGACGAGGCCGCCGCTGTGGCGCCGCATCCCCATCGGCCTGCTGTTCGTCCTGCCGTTCCTGCTGTTCTACGCCGCGTTCCTCATCTGGCCCACCCTGTCGGCGTTCGGGCTCAGCTTCTTCAACGAGAGCCTCACCGGCACGCGCGGCGAGCCGGCCGGGCTGCGCAACTGGACCGAGATGCTCGGCGACTCCGCGATGTGGAGCGCGCTGGGCAACACCCTGTACTTCACCCTGCTCAGCACGCCTCCCCTGGTGCTGGTCGGGCTCGTCATGGCCCTGCTCACCAACCGGGTCATGCCGCTGCGCTGGCTGTGGCGGCTGTCGTTCTTCATGCCGTTCCTGCTGCCCGCCAGCGTGATGGCACTGATCTGGATCTGGATCTACCAGCCCGGCTTCGGCCTGCTCAACGCCGGGCTCACCGCGATCGGGCTCCCCGAGGCCGGATGGCTCAGCGACCCCTCGCTGGCCATGGTCTCGGTGGTCATCGCGACGCTGTGGTGGACGGCGGGGTTCAACTTCCTGCTCTACCTGGCCGCGCTCCAGCAGATCCCGGAACACCTGTACGAGGCGGCGTCGATCGACGGTGCGGGCTGGTGGCATCGGCTGTGGTCGATCACCCTCCCGCTGCTCAAGCGCACGACCGGCCTGGTCATCGTGCTCCAGCTCCTCGCCAGCCTGCGGATCTTCGACCAGGTCTACCTCATCTACAACGGCTCGGGCGGGCCCGGCTTCTCGGCGCGGCCCGTCCTCGAGTACGTCTACGACACCGCGTTCACGAGCTTCCGGTTCGGCTACGCCTCGGCCATCTCGTCGTTCTTCTTCGTGCTGATCGTCGTGGTGTCGGTCACCCAGCTCAAGCTGTTCCCGTCGCGCCGGGAGGACGAGCGATGACCGCCGTACCGACACCGAACAGGGCGCCTCAGGCGACGGCGCGAGCGTGGAACATCGCCGGGCTGGCCGTCACGGCCGTCATCGCGGCCCTGTGGCTGACCCCGCTGCTGTGGGCGGTGGACACCGCGCTCAAGCCCGAGAGCGAGACGACGAGAATCCCCGTCACCTGGTGGGCGGACGACTTCACCTTCGAGGCGTTCCGCAAGGTCTTCACCGAGAGCGATCTGGTCCGGTGGTTCCTCAACAGCACCGTGGTCGCCGCAGGCGTGACCGTGCTGGTGCTCCTCACCGCGAGCATGGCCGCGTACGGCTTCTCGCGGACGAACTTCCGCGGCAGGAGGGCGCTGCTCGCGGTCGTCGTCGCGGGCATCATGGTGCCGCCCCAGGTGCTGGTCGTGCCGCTGTTCCGGGAGATGCTCGGCCTCGGCCTGGTCGACACCTACTGGGCGATGATCCTGCCCCAGGTGGCCGCGCCCGCGATGGTATTCATCCTCAAGAAGTTCTTCGACGGGCTGCCGCGCGAGCTGGAGGAGGCGGCGCGGGTCGACGGGGCGTCGCCATGGCGGCTCTACTGGCAGGTGGTGCTGCCGCTGTCCCGGCCGGTGCTGGCCGCCGTCGGCATCTTCACGTTCATACTCACCTGGAACAACTTCTTCTGGCCGTTCCTGGCGGTCTCCGACCCTGACCTGATGACGATCCCGGTGGGGCTCGCGACGATCCAGAGCTCGTACGGCCTGCGGTACGCGCAGATCATGGCGTCGGCCGTGCTCGGCGGCCTGCCGCTGCTGGTGGCGTACGTCTTCTTCCAGCGCGACATCATCCGCAGCGTCGCCCACACCGGTCTGAGCGGTACGTGATCGGCTCGCCTCGGAAAGAAGTACAACTCGGTTTGAACCGGCTCACAGAGTGCCGCGTACCTCCGTCCGTACGCACATGCAGACGACATAGGAGGCCTGATGCGGCCACGCATCGTCACGCTCTGCGCTGCGGCACTCGTCCTGGGCATTTCCACCGGCACGATCCCGGCGCACGCTGAGTCCACGCAGTCCAAGGAGTCCACCAAGACCACCACTCACACCAACACGCGGTTCGCCGAGCTCCCCCTGATCTCGGACGTGGCGGGCAAGGCGGACGTCACCGACCCCAAGCTGGTCAACCCCTGGGGTCTCGCCATGGGCAAGACGCTGTGGGTCTCCAACGCGGGCACCGGCTCGGCGACCGTGTACTCGGGCGGGGCGAGCCAGCTCACCAAGGAGAAGACCGAGGTCGCCATCCCCGGCGGCACGCCGACCGGCCAGGTCTTCAACGGTGAGGAAGGCTTCGAGATCTCCAGCAAGGGCGTGTCGGGCCCGGCGACGTTCATCTTCGCCAGCCCCAGCGGCGCCATCACCGGCTGGAACGCCGAGGTCAACCCGGGCAGCGCCATCATCGCGGCGTTCACCCGCAAGGCCGACTACAAGGGTCTCGCGATGATGCGCACCAACCGCGGGTCCTTCCTCCTCGCGGCCGACTTCGCCCACAACCGGATCCACGTCTTCGACGACGACTTCAGCCGCGTACGGCTGTCGCGGTGGGCCTTCGTGGACCGCGGCCTCCCCCGGGGTTACTCCGCCTACAACGTGGAGATCGTCGGAAACGCCGTCTACGTCGCGTACGCCAAGCGGGACCCGGAGACCGGCAAGTCGATCGCGGGCAGGGGTTTCGGCTTCATCAGCCGGTTCAACGCCTCCGGCCGGCTGACCGCCCGCGTCGCCGCCCGTGGCGCGCTCAACGCCCCCTGGGCGATGATCGCCGCACCGAAGGGCTTCGGCCAGTACGCCGGGGCGCTCCTCGTCGGCAACTTCGGCGACGGCTGGATCAACGCCTACAACCCGAGGAACGGCCGCTACCTCGGCCCGCTGCGCAAGGCCGACGGCAAGGCCATCGCGATCGAGGGCCTGTGGGACCTGGAGCAGGGAACCGCCGCCAGCGGTGGCGAGAACGCCCTGTGGTTCTCCGCCGGAATCCAGAAGGCCCAGCACGGCCTGGTCGGCCTGATCATGCCCGCGGACGCCGCCGGTACCTCGGCGACACCGTCCTCCTCGCCGAGCGCGTCGGCCAAGCCGACCGCCTCGCCGACTTCCTCCTCCAACTCTTCGTACTAGCGCAAGGGAGGTGGGCGACCACCGAGCCGCTCGGTCAGAGGGCTCCTTCCAACCGAGGATTCATCATCTTTCCTAGAGAACAGCACGACCCGCCCGAATGAGCGGAAGTCGGCTGCGGGGTGGCGCGCCCCGCAGCCGGCTTTCGGTTGTTCGGACATCCCGCCCCCGGGGGGTTGTCCGGCGTCCCCCGGCTTTCGCGTGCCGAGCGGGCCCTCAGCCGATGGTGCAGCTCACGCCGCCGAGGGTGAAGGAGGCCGGCTTGCCGGTGTTACCGGTGTGGGTGGCCTGGAAGCCGAAGTCCGTCGAGGCGCCCGGTGCGATGGTCGCGTTGTAGGCGAGGTTCCTGGCGGTGACCTGGCCGCTGGAAGGTGAGACGGTGGCGTTCCAGGCGGAGGTGACCACCTGCCCGCCGGGAAGCGTGAACGCCAGCGCCCAGTTGCTGATCGGGGAGGTGCCGGTGTTGGCGATCGTGACCGCGGTGGTGAACCCCGTGTTCCAGGTGTTCATCGTGTAGGTGACGCGGCAGGGACCCGACCCCGGAGACGGAGTTGGGGTGGGCGTGGGCGTCGGGGTCGGCGTGGGCGTCGGGGTCGGGGTCGGGGTGGCGGTGGGCCCGCCCGCGAGGCCGAAGAACTGGATGGCCGCCGCGGCCATGCCGCTCGTCGGCAGGCTGTGCCCGACGCCCTGGACGCTGATGGCCTCGACCGGGACGATGGTGCCGGTGCCCCCGTAGCGGGTGCGCGTCCAGCTCGGCTGCGGGTGGTCGGTCAGCGCGGCGGTCTGGCTGAGCCCGTGGACGTTGGTCCACTGCTTGATCTCTTCCTGGAAGTTCGGGTAGCGGAGCGTCGCGTCCTCGGTGCCGTGCCACACCTGCATCCGGGGACGGGCGCCGCTGTAGCCGGGATAGGCCGCGCGTACGAGGTCGCCCCACTGCTGCGGGGTCTTGGTGACGGTGCCGTTGGCACACGCGCTGTTCCAGCTGGAGCCGTCGGTGGTGGCGAAGCACCCGAACGGAACGCCCATGAAGGCCGCGCCGGCCTTGAAGATGTCCGGGTAGTCGCCCAGCAGGACGTTGGTCATCATGCCGCCCGAGGACGCGCCGGTGACGTACACCCGATCGGGATCGCCGTTGTTGTGCTGCTCGACGTACTTCACCATGGACACGATGCCCACGGGGTCGCTGCCGCCGTCGTGTCTCAAGGCCTGCGGCGAGGAGACGTCGAAGCAGCTGCCGCTTCTCGTCGCGGACGGGTAGACGACGATGAACCCGTACCTGTCGGCCAGGGAGGCGAACTCCGTTCCGGAGAAGAAAGCCGGGCCGGAGCCCGTGCAGTAGTGCACGGCGACCACGATGGCCGGTCGTGCCGCGACCGAGTCGGGCACGTACATGTGCATCCTCAGGCCGCTGGGGTTGGTACCGAAGCCGGTGACCTCGGTCAGCGACGCGGGCGACGCCGGGGATGCCGTGGCGAGGCCGGCGACGACGAGCATCGCGGTGGCCGCGACGGCGCCCAGCAGCGTTTTTCTGATCCTCATCAGATGTCCTGTTCTTCCGGCGTGGGTCGCGTCGCGCGCGACCCCTTGAAACATTCCGGAGTATCGACCGGAATGTTTCAGCGGACAAGATGGCCGGTGGGCACCTGCAAAGGACGACCCGGGGACCTGGGAGGCAGCACGACACGGCCGCGAACAGGGTGAAAGTTTCGGCGACGGCCGTCGCTCAAGCAGGGGGCGCGGTGCTCTGCCGGACCACGAGCGTGGTGCTCAGTTCGACGCGGCGCTGGGCGGGTTCCTCCCCGTCGGCGAGCGCCAGGACGAGCTCGGCCGCGGTGGCACCCATCTGGACCAGCGGTTGCCGCACCGTCGTCATCGGCGGGCCGGCCCACCGGGTGAACGGCAGGTCGTCGAAGCCGACGACGCTCAGGTCGTCGGGTATCCGCAGCCCCGCCTGCCTCGCGGCCTCGTAGACGCCGAACGCCTGGAGGTCGTTGGCGGTGAAGACGGCGGTCGGCCGGTGCGGCAGGCGCAGCAGCTCGGCCCCGTCGCGCAGCCCGCCCTCGACATAGAGGGTGCTGACGCGCACGAGGCCGGGATCGACCGGCACGCCCGCCGCGTCCATGGCCGCCCGGTAACCGTCGAGCCTGGCACGGCAGCAGGGCCACTGGGGCGGCCCGCTGAGCATGGCGATGCGCCGATGGCCGAGGTCGAGCAGGTGCCGGGTGGCCGCCATGCCGCCGCTCCAGTTCGTGGCGCCCACCGACGGGGTCTCGTGCAGCGGCTCCCCGGTCGGGTCGAGCACGACCAGTGGGATCGACCGGGTGGCGAGCTGCGACTGCTGCTGAACGGTGAGCTCGGAGAAGACCGCGATCACCCCGGTCGGCCGCCGGGCGAGCACCTGCTCCGTCCAGGCCTTCCCGGGGGTGAGCCTGCCCTGCATCTCGGTGAGCACGACGACGAGACCGCGGTCGCGGGCGACCTGCTCGACTCCCCTGATGATCTCAAGCGCCCAGAGGCTTTCGAGCGCGTGGAAGACCAGCTCGATAATCGGGAACGACGAGCTGCTCTCGCGCCGGCGGTATCCGTGCTCGCGCAGCACGGCCTCCACGCGCTGCCGGGTGCTGAGGGCGACGCCCGAGTGACCGTTGATCACCCGGGACACGGTCGGCGCGGACACCCCGGCCAGACTGGCGATCTTCGCGACGGTCAGCTCATGCCGCTGCGCTCCCTCTGCGCCAAGGCCGGAACCCGTCACGGTCATCGGCTCAGCTTACCCGCCCGCCTTTCACGCGGGCCAGATCAACGGACTCGCCGGGCTACCGGATCGTGCCGAACGCCAGGCCCGCGGCGAGGGCGATCACCAGTGAGAGCACGACCAGGACCATGACCGAGGTCAGCGGGCTGCGGCGGCGGGACGGCTGGAGCGCCGCGCGAAGCGCGTGGATGCGAGGAGCCGGTGTGACCGCCGGCGGCGTCGGGACGCGCTCCGCCGGAGGCCGCGCGGGCCGGGACGTGGCGGGCGTCCGCGGCTGAGGCAGGGCGGGCACGGCGGGGCGGATCGACGGCGCGGGCGCCGGGGTCCGGGACCGGGCCGGCGTCGGGGCGGGGGCGCGTGTCGGGGTCGCGGTGGGGGTGGGCGTGGACGGCGAGGTGGGGGGCGGCGTCGGCGCGGGGGGCGGGGTCGGCACGGGGGCAGGGGCAGGGGGTGGCGCGGGAGCAGGCGGTGCCGCCGGGGCCTGGCAGATCGGAGGGTATCCCCCGATGCTGATGCCGACCCGCAGGCTCACCACCACGTCGACGTCGAGACAGAGGGTCACGTCGGCCGCGACAAGATTTCCCACCGAAGCTGAGGCGGGGGGGTTTCCGGCGAGGACTGCCAGTGACAGGCTCGCGGCGGGCACCGCCAGGAGCGCCGCCGTGCGAGGAGCGGCCACGTCACCCGCTCCACGGGATCCGGTCGAACTCCGTGAGCGCGGCGCTGAACGCGTCGGGGCCGACCGACAGCCCGCTGGCGAACACGTGGGAGATCTGCCAGGTCAGGAACACCCCGACCCCGAGCAGCGCCGCCATCACCACCAGCGGCACGAGCGTCTTGCCCCGGGGCCGGGCACCGGCCAGGAACGGGAACACGATGACGATGAGACCCGTGAGGATCGTCAGCGGCAGCACGCCCCCCGGAGGCGTGGCCCGCGCGTCGGCCGCTCGCTGGCGGCGGGCCGCCGACAGATCTCTCACCTCGTCGAGAACGTCGGCCTTGGCGGCCTTCGCGTCGTCGTCCTTGACGATCAGGCCCGCCGCCTGA
Source organism: Sphaerisporangium sp. NPDC088356 (assembly GCF_040685555.1). Taxonomy (NCBI): domain Bacteria; kingdom Bacillati; phylum Actinomycetota; class Actinomycetes; order Streptosporangiales; family Streptosporangiaceae; genus Sphaerisporangium; species Sphaerisporangium sp. NPDC088356. The sequence goes on along the minus strand of NZ_JBFBIK010000057.1, from coordinate 1,055 downwards.
GTGCGCAGTGTCGCGAGGCGCGACGCGCCCTCCACGCTGAGCGTGCCGGAGGCCATGAGCGGCCACTCCTTGTTGAGCACGAACCCGACGTAGTCGCGCACCTGCCGCTGCAGCTGGGAACCGCCCGGAGCGGGAAGCCGGGCCGCGGACCAGTAGGTCTCCACGGCCGCCTGGCTCTCGGCGTAGGTGTTCTGGCGGGCGGCGTCGGCCGTCGTCCACGGCACGACGATCGCGATGGCGAACACCAGCAAAAACAACGACGAGAGCATCGATCCGGCGTGGCTCGCGGACGGGCCGTCCGGGACGAGGTCGTCGGTGCCGTTGCCGAGCCTGCGGAAAAGAAAGGCGGCGGTCGCCACCACGCCGACCGCCGCGGCCACTGCGAGTACGCAGACCAGCATGACCATCTCCATAGCTTCGTATCAGGCGGGGGTGCCCCGCCTTGCCGATCGCATGCCGTCACATAGCTATCACATTACGTAACGACCATGGTGGCCGTTCGGGGAGATGTGGGTGGGGTTTTCCCCCGGGGAGGTGGGCGTCCGGGTCGCTTTCGGCGTCGCGGACCGGCTCTCGGTGCGGCGCGAGCCGTAGCCCCCTGCGCTCCTCCTCGCCCCGCCTCCTGAGCCCGCGTGCCTCCGGCTCGCCCCGGTGGCCAGGACTTTTGGTAAATACCTCTGACTTAGAGGTATTCTCCAGGAGTGTCATATACACAAGGCGATTTAGCGGACGAATCGGGCACGTTCGAGGTGCTCGCGGAGGAGTTGCTGGCCGCCGTGGTCACGTTGCGGCGGGCGTCGCGCCGGGCCGCCGGGCGAGGGCCGGTGTTCGCGTCCCTCACCGGCGCCCAGGCCGATCTCGTACGCCTGCTGTACCGGCGGCCCGGCCTCGGCGTCGCCGCCGCGGCGGCGGAGCTCGGCATGGCGCCGAACTCGGTGAGCACCCTGGTGGGCCAGCTCACCACCGCGGGACTGGTGCGGCGCACCCGGTCCGACGGCGATCGGCGGGCGGCCAGCCTGGAGCTGACCGACGCCTCCCGGCAGCGCATGAGCGAG
>NZ_JBFBIK010000056.1:42226-46209 GCF_040685555.1 Sphaerisporangium sp. NPDC088356 | reverse complement strand
GCGCGCCGCCGTTGGGGCTCCCCCCCCCCCCCGGGGGCCCCCCCGCGCGCTTCGAGCCGCGGGCTCCCCACCCACCGGGGGGCCCCCCCCCCCCCCCTCGGGGGGGCGGGGCACCGCCGTTTCCTACCTCTCGACGCGGAGCGGCCCGTCAGAGCCGCTCGAATCAGAGCGACCCGTCCGAACCGCTCGAATCGGAGCGACCGGTCAGAGGCGCTCGATGATGGTGACGTTGGCCTGGCCGCCGCCCTCGCACATGGTCTGCAGGCCGTAACGGCCGCCCGTGCGCTCCAGCTCGTGGAGCAGCTTGGTCATGAGGATGGCGCCGGTGCCGCCGAGCGGGTGACCGAGCGCGATGGCTCCGCCGTTCGGGTTGGTCTTGGCCGGGTCGGCGCCGATCTCCTTGAGCCACGCCAGCGGGACCGGGGCGAACGCCTCGTTGATCTCGATCGCGTCGATGTCGTCGATCGACAGTCCGGCCCTGTCCAGCGCCTTGCGCGTCGCGGGAATCGGCGCGGTGAGCATGTAGACGGGGTCGTCACCGGTCAGCGCCAGCGTGACGATGCGCGCCCTCGGCGTCAGGCCGTGGTCCCTGACCGCCTGCTCGGACGCGATCAGCAACGCACCCGATCCGTCCGAGATCTGCGAGGACGTGGCCGCCGTGATCTGACCGCCGTCGCGCAGCGTCTTCAGCCCGGCCATCTTCTCCAGCGTGGTGTCCGGCCGGGGGCCCTCGTCGTCCTCGACTCCGTTGATCGGGGCGATCTGGTCCCTGAAGTAGCCGTTCGCGATGGCCTTGGCGGCGCGCTGGTGGCTCTCGTAGGCGAACCGCTCAAGCTCGTCGCGCTTGAGGCCCCACTTCTCGCACATCAGCTCCGCGCCGCGGAACTGCGAGATCTCCTGCTTGCCGTACCGCTCGACCCACATCTCGCCGAAGGGGAAAGGCATGCCCTTCTCCAGCGCGGCGGTGATGCTCGACCCCATGGGGACGATGCTCATCGACTCGACGCCGGCCGCCACCACGAGATCCTGCGTCCCGGACAGGACGCCCTGGGCCGCGAAGTGGATCGACTGCTGCGACGAGCCGCACTGCCGGTCGATGGTGACGCCGGCCACGGTCTCCGGCAGGCCCGCCGACAGCCACGCGTTGCGCGCGATGTCCATGCTCTGCGGGCCGAACTGCATGACGCAGCCCATGATCACGTCTTCGACCGCCGAGGGGTCCACGCCCGTACGGTCCACCAGGGCCTTGAGCGTGTGAGCGGCGAGGTCAGTGGGGTGAACGGTGGACAGACCGCCCTTTTTCTTTCCGACCGGGGTACGGACCGCCCCGACGATGTACGCCTCTGCCACAGTGCCTCCTGGGTTCCGTCCCGCATGAAACCGAGCAATGTTCGGTCTATACGAGGTTACAACAGAATAATCCTCCGCGAATGTGAGAGCCCGTGAACTCCGGCACGGGCGAGAACGACGGCGTTCATTTCTTCTCGCTGAGGGCGAGCAGCCTGTCCACCAGTGTCCGGGCGTGGTGCGCGTTGGTCGGCCGTTCGAAGAACATCGCGTGGAAGTACAGCGGCGCGAGGATGACCTCCAGCAACTCCAGCACCGTGGGGGGGTTCTCACCGCGATCCCTGGCGCGGTCGAGCATCGTCTGGAGCTGTGTGCCTCGCTCCAGAAGATAGACATGCTTGGAAGGCTCTCCCTCCGGGCGCGCGCCCACCAGGGCGGCACGGAGGAAGACGGGACCGAGGGGGCCGGCCACGTCCTCGGCCACCTGGACCGCGTAGGCCTCCAGGTCCCCGCGGAGCGTCCCGGTGTCGGGAACCGGGGACGAGCGCGTGAGCTGCTCGGTCACCACGTCGTCGACCAACGCGCCCAACGTGCCCCAGCGCCGGTAGATCGTGGCCTGGTGGACGCCGGACCGCTCCGCCACCTGCGCGATGCTCAGATCGTCCCAGTCCGCCTCGTGGAGCAGGTCGAGGACGGCCTCGCATACGGCCGTGCGGACGCGGGCGTTACGCCCCCCGGGCCGGCGCACGGGTTCCTGTGTTGCCATGACCGACATCTTAACGCGAATAATCTTGCTTTAAGCGCGCCGCCGAGCTAACTTCTCCTTGAAGCGAATAATTTCGTATTAAGGGGACGGGCGCCCAAGGCCAGCCCGAGGCGCTCCACGATCACCTGACCTGCCCGAGAACCTTCCTCGAGTTCACCGCCGAGGAGGGTGCCGACCCCATTGCCAATCAGGCGCCCAGCGACTGGCCATGGCCCGCATCAGTGACTGGCTCGACGAGACCTTCAGGAGTGAGAAATGAGCCGTTCAGGTAACAACCAGATCGTTTCGGTCGTGCTGTGGGACGTGGTGCCGGTGATCGGCACCTACTATGTGTGCCGCGCCCTGAGCGTGAGCGAGTACGCCGCCATGCTGACGGCGGCGAGCGTCGGATTCCTGCGGGTCGCCTACGTCGCCGTCCGGCAGCGTCGCTTCGATGGATTCGCCGCCTTCATGGGCGTCATCTTCGGCGTGGGAATGATCCTCTCCTTGCTGACGGGAGACGCGAAGTTCCTCCTGGCCATCAAGTCCGTCACCACCGCGGTCGCGGGCCTGATCTTCCTGGGTTCCTGCGTCGCCCGCCGTCCCGCGGCCTTCGCCGTGGCGAAGCGCTTCGGTGCCGAAGACGTGGACACCGCGCGGCGCTGGGACGCCCTGTACGCGGCGGCGCCGATGTTCCGCCGGACCTACTTGGTGATGACCCTCGTCTGGGGAATCGCGCTCCTGGTCGAGTCGGCCGTCCGCCTCCCCCTGGTCTACTGGTTGCCGACCGATGTCATGGCCGGGCTGTCGTCGATCCTCCTGGTGGCGACCATCGGCCTGCTAGCAGCATGGAGCGCCTGGTACGGCAAGCGCGGCGAAGAGGCGGCGAAGAACGCCTCCAGTTCGGAGGCCGGCTCCCGGGACGCGGTTTCCGCCAGGGCGCTGTCCGACGACTGAGCCGCGAATGATGACGGGGCCTGGGAGGACACGGCGGACGCGGGGCCACCGCCGAGGTCCTCCCAGGCCTCCGCCCCTGGGCGAGGTGGCCTGTCGTCAACGACGACGCCACGAGGTACATGCGAGGGCATAAGCCCCGGTCAGGGTCTGACCTGCGAGGGAGGGCCACTGGCGGGTTGACGGAGGCGGCCGGGGCCGTTCAGCCGCGAGAAGAGCTCTTCCCGGTGCTGGTCATCCGCGCGTAGACGATGACGTTGTCCACATAGTGGCCGGTGGTGCGGTTGTAGGTGCCGCCACACGTGATCAGGCGCAGCTCCGCCGCTTCGGCGTTGCCGTACACGCGGTTGGTCGGGAACGTCTGCTTGTCCGCCTGCTCGACACCGCCCACGGTGAAGATCGCGATCGTGCCGTCCATGCGGGTGACCTGGATCGTGTCGCCGTTCTGAAGCTCGTGGAGCCGCTCGAAGACTGCGGCGCGCGAGGTCGTGTCCTTGTGGCCGAGCATCACGGCCGGCCCTGCCTGCCCCGGCGTCGGGCCGAACTGGTACCAGCCGACCAGGTTGGGGTTGTTGATCGGCGGGGTCTCGATCGCGCCCAGCTTGTCGGTGCCGACCGGTTTGATGGGCGCGTTGATGCCGAGCTTCTTGATGATGAGCCGCTTCGGGGTCGACGGCTGCATCGCGGGCGCCGGCGGGAGGGAAGGCACGGGGGGCGGCGCCGTCGGGTCCGCCTGGGTCAGCGGTTGTCCGGGGCCTCCCGGGCCGACCGACGGCGCGAATGCCTGCCCGGCGGGCGGCTGCGCCTGGAGCTTGAGCGGCGTACGGGCATCGGTCAGGCCGTACTCCTCGGGCGAGCCGGCCATGAACAGCAACCCGACGACCACCGTGACCACCCCGGCTACGGCCGCCAGGATGAGGACCGCGCGCATGATCTGCCCGCGGTCGACCTGCGGCTGGGGCTGCTGCCACGGGGCGGCGGGCTGCGGGTACCCGGG
>NZ_JBFBIK010000056.1:0-42126 GCF_040685555.1 Sphaerisporangium sp. NPDC088356 | reverse complement strand
CTGGGGGTACCCGGGCTGGGGGTACCCGGGCTGGGGGTACCCGGGCTGGGGGTACCCGGGCTGGGGGTACTGGTAGTAGACCGGCTGCATGTACGGCTGGCCGTGCACAGGCTGTGGATATCCGTCATGGCCCTCGGAAGGCGGATATTCGGGCGGCATCGTCACCCTGGACCCCCGATCAGCCCCGGTTCGGACGCCGGCGGCGCATCATGAGCCCGCCCACTCCGGCCCCGAACACCAGAACCGTCCCGACCAGCACGAACGTACGCCCATCAGGCCCCGCGTCCCCACCACCACCGGTAGCCGCGCCACCACCAGGCTTCTTGGTCACCTGCTGCGACGGCTTGTTGGTCACCGTCTCGTAGACGGTGTGAGTCGGCTTGGGAGTCGTTCTAGTGGGGGTCGGCGTCACCGTTGGCGTCGGGGAAGTCGAGTCCGTCTCATCGGGTGTGGTGGGCGCGGTCTTCACAACCAAAGTCACCTTCGCAGGCGCACCACCCGGGGTCGGCAGCGTGCAGGTGTACCAAGCGGGCGCCACGGTTGTACCGGTTCCCGTGCCAGTGGGTCCCACCTTCACGACAATGGTCTGTGCCTCAAGCCCCACGGTGCCCGTGGCCGTGGGAACGACCGTCACGATGCCTGCCTGGGAAGGAAGCGGCAGCGGGGCTCCGGATGACAGACCCGTACTCGGAGAGACGGAGGCTGATGCGGTCGCCGTCGCCGTGGAGCTGGGAAGTGGCGAATTGAACCCAGGCGAGGCGACTACTTCGCCCTCGACCCAGATGTAGTCCGACGGTGAAACACTGGCCGTCGCGGTCAATGAAGGACCAGCCGCAGGCTGTGAGATCTTGAGCGTGGCGGTGACGGTCTGGTTCGGAGTAGGCGTGATATTCGAGACCGTCAAGTCAACGACGAATGATTGAGTGACGCCCGCGCCCGTAGTCGCCGTTCCTGGTCTGCAGGTATAGGTGACGGTCTGCGGGGTGGCGAACGCAGCCATGCGAGGGATACCGATAAGAAAGATGCCCGCGCTGAGGACTCCGGCTGCGGCTGCCTGGGCGGCGATGCGACGGCGTGCCTGCGACTTCAGCACGTATATCTCCATTTCAGCGGCGTTGACCGGTTTGCCAGGCGTATCAGGATCCCAGGCTGTGGTCACAGTTCAGTAGAGATCCTACGGAGGCTTCATCCCGGCTCGCTGTGGTTTGAGGGTTCCCGTCACCTCTTGGAGACATAACCGCAGGTCAGTGACATACAGATCGGCTAACTTAATTTGTCAGATCCGTTGGCCGCCGCTCGCCGACGATCGCTCTGCGTATACGCCGGTGTGGTCCCAGTAGCCTAGCGTCCGATTTCATGCCCTGGACAGTGACTCATCGCAACGTTCCGAGCCCGTTCTCCGGCCCGCGAATACGCCCATACAAGGACAGAGCCACCTCGGGCTGTACGTGCCCCGCCTCCCTCTCGGATCGCCACCGGACGCTCATCGATGGAGACCACGCGTGCGGACGTGCAGGAGGGCGCCTTTACCTCGCCTTAAAGGACGGCTACCGCGCTGTTAGGGACGGGCACGGGACTGTTGCGGCACCCCAATCCCCTCGGGAAGGTTGCCCACTTGTACCGCTCTGTCGAAGAACAGACGTCTTTCACGCGTACCCCGCAAGGCCGCACACGGCGCAGATTGTCCACCACCGTCGCAGCGGTGGGCCTGCTCGTGCCGCTGTTGTCAGCCGTCAGTGCGCCGGCCGCCCAGGCGGCAAGCTCCAAATTCTGCGATGGTGGCGGCTACGCAGTGCTCGGTAAGAACGGAACCGACAAGCGGTTCAGGGACACGGTTCCCGCACCGGCCGGTCGGTTCCTGGTGCAGGGCAAGTACACCCAGTTCGAGATCGACCCGGCTACCTTCGCGATCTACAACTACGCCTACACCGGAGCCTCCAACCCGGGGGACATGACCGGCGGCCACCCCACCCCCGTGTACGCCGGCAAGGTTCCCGATCACCGTGGCCTCATGCTGACCAGCGCCATCAGCCTGGAGCTCAAGGACGACTCCATGGCGATCTCGCGCACCGGCACCGGTGGCCTGAGCATGAAGATCCAGGCCAAGGACTGCGCCCAGGGCGGGATCTTCCAGATGGAGCCGAGCCGCGGCGACGGTACACGTACCCGCATCGTCCACGAGCTCGCCGCCAACGCGTTCTACTATGACAACCCGAACTTCCGGGCGCACCTCGGGGAGTTTCTCGGCTCCGAGTGCCAGAACGTTCAAACCGGGCCAGCCTCGACCTACTGCGTACAGGTCACTCCCCGGGTCAACATCTCCAGCGACACCGCACCGAAGCTGATCCTCCGCGACAGCGCCCAGGTCGCCACCCGGGTGCGGCAGACGTCCTGCGGGCCGGACTTCACCAACAGCCTCGGCCTTTCCGAGACGCGGGATCACTGCGGCGCTATGAGCATCTGGGACGTCGCCAGCGGCGGCCGGATGGGCATGGTCACCGGCGAGGACGGCACCGAAGTGGCCAACCCGCCCACGAACTGCACCACCGACTGCCAGGCCGAGAACCAGGTCAAGGGCCGGCTCGCCAACCTCGGCTTCCCTGCCCCGGTGCCGGCGGACAGCCGCCTTGCTCCGCGTACGTCCACCGACGGGCTCTCCGACCCGCTCACCAACCCATAACGCTCGCCGGAATGATTCGAGCCGCCCGGACCGGGCGGCTCGAACGCCGACGTCTGGCCGCCAAAGCTCCCGCGATACTACTTACGATTCGAACTCGCTGGCCTTGACGCCATCCAGGAAGACATCCCACTCGGCAGGAGTGAAGAACAGCTTGGGGCCATCCGGATCCTTCGAGTCACGCACGGCGATCACGTCGGCGTGCCCGAAGTCATGGCCGAGCTCATCCGTGCGACCCGACAGCTCAGCCACTTCAACGCAGTTGCCGCCGTTGTTTCCGCTGAAGCTCGACTTCCGCCACTGCACCGTGCGCATGTCCGTCTGCCCCCAGCCGTTCTCCCGTGAGATCTGTCCACCTGCACAAGCGGTCCGGATCGGTCACCCTAGCCGCGGTCGAACTCGTTGGCCTTCACTCCGTTGACGAAGGCATCCCACTCGGCGGAGGTGAAGAACAGCTTGGGGCCGTCCGGGTTCTTGGAGTCACGTACGGCGATCAGCTCAGTGTCGTCGGGGCTATCTGTGACACCCGCGAGCTCCGCGACCTCAACGCAGTTTCCACCGTTGCTTCCCGTATAGCTGGACTTTCGCCACGTAGCGTTACTCAGGTCCATCGTTCCTCTGCCGTTCTCTTGATGAGATCTATCGACATGCGCAGTGGCAGCGCCTCGATGCGGATGGCCTCGAATCTCTCTACGACTGCCGCCAGGTCGTCGCGTTCAGTAGTGACCAGTCCACGTACTGCGGTTTCCAAATAAGCTATCTCGCTCGCGCCTTCGAGGGTAGCGATTATGAATCCCGCCTCCAGGCCCGCCCGCATGCCACCAAGAGGCACCACTTGGACACTGACGCGTGACGTGATGATCGAGGCAAGGTGTTCTAGCTGCTGGCGCATGATCTCTGGAGTTCCGATCAGCCGATGCAACACGGCCTCATCGATCACGCAGCGCAGCAGAGGGGACGGAGGATCTGTGCGAGTGAGCATTTCCTGGCGTTCCATACGAGCCTGCACGGCAGATTGGTCTCCGTACAGCACTTCCGAGGCGTACTCAGGAGTTTGCAGCAGACCCGGGATCAAGATCGGTTCGTAAGCACGGAGCACCGTCGCGGCCTGCTCTTTGTCACGCCACTTTCCGAACCAAGAGGGAAAGACCTGGCCGCGTCTCCAGTCGAGTAGGCGGTGGAGGGCGCCGCCGGTGCCGAGGGTGGTGTCGCAGGACTGGGCGAACTCGGGGCTGGCAGGGAGTTGGCCGGTCTCGACGCCGCTGATGAGCCCCTCGCTGAAGTGGATCTTCTGGGCTAGCTGCGCCTGTGTGAGGCCTGCCGCCTGCCGGTAGTGGCGGAGCTCTCTACCCCAAATGGCCTGAGGTGTGAACTGATCGACCATGGTGCCCCAATCGCCGAGGTTCAACGGACACAGCCTGACGTTCAAAGCTGCTTATTAGCAACCGTTCGCCTACCGAGCGTAGCCCTATCTCGACACCCTTGACATGCGAAATACGCAGCAGGGAGAGAGATCATGACTGGGACGATGGGGACTCACGTAACGCCATCCGAATACCACCGTGGGATGAACGATCGCGCCGCTCTACTGGGGCAGAAGTGGATACCGCGCGACCTGAAATGCGTCGCGTCCGCTCGTCGCTTCGTACGGGACGTCGCCGCCGACTGGAAGGCGGCCCACGACGTGCCGGATATCGCGGAACTGCTCGCCTCGGAGGTCGTCACCAACGCGCTGACTCACGGAACGATGACGATTCCCGCCGCGAGCACCGTACGAATCGCCGTCGGCCGTGACGGACGGCTGATGACCGTGGACGTGTACGACTCCTGCATGGCCATTCCGCATATGCGAAGCGCCGATTCCTTGGAGACGACCGGCAGAGGGCTGGCGATCGTCGAAACCCTGTCCCACAAGTGGGGCTGGAACCTCCACCCCCACGGCAAGTCGGTATGGTTCCAGCTCGCCGCGTGGCCCGAGAGAGCCGCGTGGCCCGAGAGATAGGCCGAATCCGCTCAACGAGCGGTCGCGCGTTCCCTGACCGCCGCCGGCATCAGGTGCCTCAGCAGGAACTGCCACCGCTCCCACCTGCGAGTTTACGAAGATCTCACCATGGGAAACGTGGGTACTCCCTTTACTTGAATCATTCAACTTTGGTGCTAGCGTGAGCGCATGGCAGACGTTGCCCGACTTTCCCCGGCTTGGCTTGCGGTGGCTCCGGCTCCGCCGGCCGCTAGGCGTCGCGCCGTGCCCCCACCGGCGCGCACAGAGCCATGATCACCGAACTACGCCTCGTGGAAGATCTCGGCCTGTAGTCGTTCAGCGGCGTCTCGGTCGGATTCCCGCCTCTACATCACTCTGAGATCGGGAGCGATGTTTGCCGTGCACCGGGCGAGGACCAGTTGCCGATCACACGCTTTCAGGAGGAAGGAAAGATGCCACATTCGCTGCGTCCGCGCTCGATTCGGGCGCGCTACACGTTCGCTGCGACAGTGGCGTCGCTGGTCTTTCTGACGATAATCGGCGGAGTCGTTGGCATCATCGTCCGGTACAAGGTCCAGGCCCGTGTCTACGCCGAAACCCAGCGGGTCGCCGCCGAGTGGATATCGGGAATGACGTACGGCGATGTGTCACGAACGGTGCCCAAGAGCCATGTCGACCTCCTTCAAGTGGTGGACGTCCACGGCCGGGTCTTGGGCTCCAGCGCGCCTATGTCCGGCAAGCCGCCACTGAGCACGCTTCGCCCCCCTGTCGACGACCGGATCGTACATCTGACCGAGTGCTCCTCAGCCGGCAAGTGCGTCCTGCTCACGGCCATCCGGCTCTCCCCCGCCGAGGCCGGGCGGCTCCGGCTCCCCGATTCCCCAGTGGTCTACGCCGGAATGAGCCAGCCGTCGATCCTGGCCACCCACCGCCTCGAACTGTTCATCTCGGCCGCGATCGCGCTGCTCGCCGCCCTCATAGCGTGGACGACCTGGTGGGCGGTGGGCCGCACTCTGCGCCCAGTGGAAGCGATCCGCACGAGAACGGCCGAGATCACGCTGAGCGACCTGAGCCTCAGGCTCCCCCAGCCTCCCGGCGACGACGAGATCGCGCAACTCGCCCGCACTTCCAACCAAACCCTCGCCCGGCTCGAAGCAGCCGTGGATCAGCAACGCAACTTCGCCTCCGTTGTCTCCCATGAGCTCAGAAACCCCGTCGCCGGCCTGCACACGCAACTTGAGGAAGCACTGCTGTACCCGGGCGACGTGGATGCTCACGGCACGATTCAAGCCGCGCTGTCCACCACCGGCAGACTCCAGGCGATCATCGACGATCTGCTGGCACTCGCCCGTCTACGGACCGCCGTCCCCGAAGCACCCGTGCCTGTCGACCTCGGCGCGCTAGTGGAGACGGAGGTGGCGGCGAGAGTCCGTGGTGTGCCTGTGCGAGCCCACATCAGCGGTGAGGTGAAGGTTCTCGGCAACGAGCTTCAGTTGATCAGAACGCTGAACAACCTGCTGGTCAACGCGCAGCGGCATGCCGAGGCCGCCGTCGAGATCACCGTAGAACGCTCGGACGGCCAAGCCATTGTAACCGTGATGGACGACGGTGACGGCATCGCACCGGAGGATCGCGAGCTCGTCTTCGAACCTTTCGTCCGCCTGAGGGAAGGACACCGTCGCGACCCCGGAGGCAGCGGGCTCGGCCTTGCCATCTGCCGCGCGATCATCAGCGCTCACTGCGGAAGCCTTCGGATCGAAGACTCGCCAAGAGGCGCCCAGTTCGTGATTCGGCTTCCGCTGATGGATGGCGACCGCTACGGGACCATGCGGATCGCGACGCTAAAGCAGGAGACTGTCTGAACATCGTTGTGGACGACCTTTCCGGGCCGAGCCGGGCGGCCGGACGCCTGGTTCACCTGGCGGAGACGCTGGCCAGCGAATTGGCGGGGGAGATGTCATAGCTGATTTCGAGTGCCTTGGCCGCCTGTTCCTTGCTCATGAAGCGAATGTCCAAAGTCCGCAGGTAGGTATGGAGACCGGCGTCCTGGATGGGAATCAGGTGAGCGTCGGCGCCGGACTCGTTGTGGTGGGAATGCCACCGCCCTGGCGGGGTGATGAACGCCGCCCCCGGCTCCCAGTCGATGCGCTCGGTGTTGACCAGCCGTTCGCCGCTTTCGTCGAGGTCACCGAGCATCGTGTAGCAGCCGGGTCGGCAGTCGAGGATCAGGTCGAGGGCGACGGACTGGTGCCGGTGCGGGGGTTGCAGACTGTCCTTGGGAAGGATGCCGTACATCGCCCACAGAACGTGCGTGATGGTCAGGGTCTGGTCGAAGGCTTTGTTCGCGAGCAGGACGCTGACGCGGCTGCGGCTGGCGGCCTCCGGGTCGGCGGCCACCTCCGCAAGGGCACGCTGCGTATCCTGGCGGGCATAGCGGGTCGGCTCGAAGCGGCGCGCACTAGCCTCGGCGCCCAGGTAGCGCAGCAGCGGCTCGTCATGCACCCAGTACAGGATGCTGTCGTCGTACGCCATGTGCTCATGACCGCAGCCGGCGGGCAGGGTCAGGAAGTCGCCCTCTTCCCAAGGCATCATGCTGCCGTCGACGTTCGTCTCCCCACGGCCCGACAACACATAGAACAGCTGGGAGCTGGCGTTGACGTCCGTGCGGAGGCGATCACCGGAGCAGATGCGCACGAAGTTGGCGCACAGGGCGGGCGAGGTGGCCGGACTCGAGACGCGGAGGTGGCGGGAGACATCGAGGGGCACGACGCGGCTGGGACCGCTGGAGTAGAGCTCGGCTCCGAACCGCTGCGCGGGGATCTGGCTGATCACGCCCTTGGCGATGGGATTGGCGGCCCGCGTGTACTCGAAGTAGACGGCGTTCGCCGCCCACGGGTCGTCCTCGGCGCCACCGACGGCAAGCGCATTCTGAAAATAGCCGTTGCGCATGTGTCCCCCTGAATCACTTTTCAGCACTCGGGGACCGTTTTTTCCCTTTTCCCGGCACGGAAAACTGCCGGTACAGCCAACTCCTTCCACCTCCACGAGCAGAGGCCGAGGTACGGTTCCGGCCTCAGCCTCGGCCGGACGCCGAGAGGGTCGCGTACACGATGATGTTGTCGGTGTAGCTGTGGGCGCGGGGGTTGAACACGCCGCCACAGGTGATCAGGCGCAGGCTCGGGCTGTCGACGTGGCCGTACACGCGCTTGGTCGGGAACCGGTCCTTGCTCGCCTGCTCCGCACCGTCGACCGTGAACTGCGCCGCGGAGCCGTCCGCACGTACCACCGTGATCTTGTCTCCGCGCCTCAGCTCGCGCAGCCGGCTGAACACCGCGGGGCCACGGGTGGTGTTCACGTGTCCGAGGATCACTGCCGGGCCCATCTCGCCGGGGGCCGGGCCGAGCCGGTACCACCCCGCGAGCTTGGGCCGGCTGAGCGGCGGCACCTCGATCTCGCCGTTCTTCTCCACCCCGACAGAGCGCAGCGGCGCGTCCACGCCGATCCCCGGGATCCGGATCCTGGTGGGCGCCGACTTGCCGAGCGGCGTGACCGGCGTGGCGGCGGGGGACGGCGGTGGCGCCGTGGTCGCGGCTTCCACGAGAGGTACGCCCACTCCCCCGGGGCCCACGGTCGCCGACCCGGCCACCGCCGGATCGGTGGCTGCGTCTGCGGCGGACGAGTCCGCCGGGGAGGCGCTGGTCGTGGCGTCCACCGGAGACATCTGGGCGATCATCGGCGTCGGCTCCGTACCTGCCGCTGCGCCGGTCTCCCGCGAGGGCGAGAGGTACGCCAGCAGGCCGACCATCACGATGCCGATCCCGGCAAGCGATCCGACGGTCAGGAGTACGGGCAGCAGAGCGGCCGTCCAACGCCTGCGGACGGGAGGAGCGTCGTCACCCGTGGACGCGTGCCCGGGTGGTGGCGACCCGCTCAACCTCGGTTTCCTCGATCAGCGCTCCCGTGTACGGCCCGGCGGCGTCTCAACGCGAGACCGCCTACGACGCCGCCCAGCGCCAGCGTGGTGCCGTACCCGATCAGCAGCGGGGAGGAGGTGTCGTTCGCCGGAGCCTCACCCGTATGGGCGCCGCCCTTCGGCGTGACGCGCACCTGGGGAGTCTTGCTGGCCTTGGACGTGGCGGTGGGCTTGGCCGTCTTGGTGGCGGTAGCCGTAGCCGTAGGAGCCCCATGCCCCTGCCCCCCACCAGAAAGCACAATCACCCCCCGAGCCGAATCATCCCCATCGGTGATCTCCCCGTTCTCGTTGTTGTTTCCGCCGTTTGACCCATCGTTGCTGGGGGCGGCTACCACGTCAACGGTTACCCCATTTGTCTGGCGCTGAGGCTTGCACCTCGTCTGGAAATACTTAGGAGGGCTCGAAAGCTGGTCTGTGATCACATCGAAAGCATCGACTAGCATATGTGTGCCATCGACATTCTTGATCGTCGCTTCGTGTTCCCCATAGGGCAGCACGCGGGACGCCCACAGGACCTTCTGGTACTTCCGTCCCTGCACCTTGTTCTGGTTGTCTTCATCCAAGGAAGCGTCTCGCTGCTCCCACTCACCAGCGTTGTCGACTCTCGCCTTAACGAGGCCCATGTCGAGGTTACGCTCGGTAATGTACTTGAGTTGGGTTCCCGTGAACCAGACACGCACCAAGTCGTCTGCCTTGGCCGTCCAGGTCACATCCTGACCGGAGTCGCCGCTCCGATCGGGATTGGTATTATCCATATACTCCCAGGAGCCCTTATACCTGATCGGCTCTTTCTTAGCGTCAACAAGCACCTCATCGCCGGCCTCAGCCTTGATGATGGTCCCATCGGTATCATTTATGCGAACGGTGCTCGCAGGTGGCGTGAAGTCGATGACAAGATCCGCTGGCGTGACCGTAACCTTGCCTTCTTTGCTTACAGCAGCGGCGCCCGGGATCGCTGTCGGCAGGACTAACTCATTGCCGGCTACGAGCACGTCCTGAGTCTTGTCCCCGAGGGAGTCCAGTTTCCCTTGCAACAAGCCCGCGACCTTGACGGTGGCGGTAATGGACACCTTCCCGCCAGACGCGAAATTGGTCGGCGAGACGAGATGGGAGTCACTCAAGGTCCACGCCAGCGCGAGCGACTGCCCAACCTGCACGATCCGCGGAATCGATACCTCGACCCCGATAGTACGGGGCTTGTCCTTCGAGGTCAGACGCCCGTCTAGTTCGCAGACATAGGTGTAGAAGTAATGATCCGTGTCGGCTGCGCTAGGGGCGGTCGGGAGCATCACCACGCTCGTGCAGGCGCCGAGTACCCCCGCTGCCAGTGATCTACGAACCCTGGATCCCCACGTGTTCAAGATCGCCTCCGATCACCCCGTGGCCGTACGGCCGAAGGTAGATCGTATGACTTTCAACTCTTGTGGGGACCTTACAAATAAGCCATCCATACGCAACGTAGCTGATTTGTTACGTACACCCCAGTCTCGACACGACCGACCCGAGATGCCCCACCAACGACCAGAATTGTATTCTGTTGGGCGTACCCCAAGGAGGAAACGAATGCAGCGAGACCTCTTCGAGGAGGAGCACCTGCTCTTCCGCGAGACCGTGCGCGAGTTCATGACCCGCGAGGTCGCACCGCACCACGAGCAGTGGGAGAAGGACGGGATCGTCCCCCGCGAGGTGTGGAAGAAGGCCGGCGAGGTCGGCATGTTCGGCTTCACGGTCCCCGAGGAGTACGGCGGCGCCGGGATCAGCGACTTCCGCTACAACACGATCATCGTCGAAGAGATCATCAGGAACGGCGCGACCGGCCTCGGGTTCGGCCTGCACAACGACATCATGGCGCCGTACATGGTCGATCTCACCAACGACGAGCAGAAGCAGCGCTGGCTGCCCGGCTTCGCCTCCGGCGAGCTGATCACCGCCATCGGCATGACCGAGCCCGGCGCGGGCAGCGACCTCCAGGGCATCAGGACCACCGCCGTACGCGACGGCCACCACTACCTCGTCAACGGTCAGAAGACGTTCATCACGAACGGCATCAACGCAGACCTCGTGGTGGTCGTCGCCAAGACCGACCCCGCGGCCGGTGCTCGCGGCACCACCCTCCTGGTCGTCGAGCGGGGCATGGACGGCTTCTCCCGTGGCCGTAACCTCGAGAAGATCGGCATGCACGCGCAGGACACCGCCGAGCTGTTCTTCGAGAACGTCCGCGTCCCCGTGGCCAACCGGCTCGGCGACGAGGAGGGCCAGGGCTTCTTCCAGCTCATGAACAACCTGCCGCAGGAGCGCCTGTCGATCGCCGTGGCGGCGGTGGCGGCGGCCGAGTCGGTGCTGGAGCTCACGATCGAGTACTGCAAGACCCGTAAGGCCTTCGGCCGGAACATCGGCGCCTTCCAGAACACCCGCTTCGTCGTCGCCGAGCTGTCGACCGAGGTGGAGATCGCCCGCCACTACGTGGACAAGTGCATCCGGGCGCTCAACGCCAAGGAGCTCACGGTCGTGGACGCCGCCAAGGCGAAGTGGTGGACGACCGAACTCCAGCAGAAGGTGATCGACCGCTGCCTCCAGCTCCACGGCGGCTACGGCTACATGACCGAGTACCCCGTGGCCAAGGCATGGATGGACAGCCGGGTGCAAACCATCTACGGCGGCACCACCGAGATCATGAAGGAGATCATCGGCCGCTCCTTCGGTTTCTGACCCACCCGTACACCCAGAATCGGTCCGCCGAAAACACCTCCAGCCGGTCAACCGAGGAAACACCCCCACGCCGGTCCGCCAGAAAACGCGGCGCGCTGGCCGCACGTTCCCGCGCGCGACGGCGATCCGCCGCATACTGGTCAGCGGAGGCTCCCGAAGGCGGGAGCCCCGGGCGGGCCGGCGAGAGCGGGTTCCAGAGAGCGGGCTCCTGGAGGCGGTGGCGATGGACAACGGCGGACTGATCCTGCTGGTCTTCCTGGCGTTCCTGTTCGTCTGGGCGCTGAACCGCGTCCGCCGGACGCTGCGGTTCGGCCCGGTCGCCTACACCGGCGTCGTCATCACGTTCATCATCGTGATGCTCGCCCTCTACACCCAGACCCAGCGCTGACGCCCGGCCCCTCACGTACGCCGGCTCCACACCCGTGAGGGGCCGGGCAGAGCCGTCAGTGTGAGCTGCCCTCCAGCAGCACCCGCGCGACCAGCTCCGGGTCGTCGCTCATGGGCACATGCCCGCATCCCCTCAGCAGCTTGACCCGCTGCTCCGACCACCTGGCCGCCCGCACGGCCTGCCGGCGGAGCAGCAATCGGTCGCGCTCTCCCCACGCGATCGTGATCGGCGCCTTCGGCCGTCCGGGAGGCGCGATCCAAGAGAACGCGGCCAGCGTCTCGTCGAAGCCCACCGCGTCGCGCAGGGCCTGACCACCCGCGATCACCGCCTCGGGACTCATCCGCGAGGGGCGGGCGACGATCAACCCCACCGACAGCGCACGCCCCACCGCGGACCTCGCCAGCGCGTCCGTACGGCCAGGGGGAAGCGTCCGGGTGAGCCCGCGCATGCTCCGCAGGATCGCCCGCGCCAGGGTGGGCTCGGCGCCGGCCCAGAACCCCGCGGGCGACAGCGCGGTGGCCGACCGGACCGCGCCCCGGGCGGCCAGCGTCAGTGCGACGTACCCGCCGAGCGAGTTCCCCGCCACGTGCGGCTCACGCACCCCGAGGCGGGCGCAGAAGGACTCCACCGCGTCGGTCAGCGTCTCGGCGTTGTACGGCACGCCGGGCGGCAGCGGAGGCGAGGCGCCGAACCCGGGGAAGTCCACCGCGATGACGTCACGCGAGGCGGCGAGCAGGTCGATGACGGGCTCCCAGGCCTGCCAGTGGTGACCTATGCCGTGCAGCAACACCAGGGGCGGCCCGGAGCCGCGCCGCTCGAAGGCCAGTTCCATGCGCCCGAGTCAAGCACCCATCCCCAGCCCTGTCACTGACGCGACCATTCGGAGTCGACGACGAACCGCCGCCGGAGGTCCATTCGGAGTTTCCTGGCGGCAGGTGTCGATCGCGTCCCCGGCGGTTCGTTCAGGTGGTGAGCAGCCGGCGACGGGGAACGCCGGCAGCGGGCCGCCGTGGCCGACCCACACTGATCCGACTACGGCCCTAGTGCTCAGCGGCCCCTGGTCGGGATTTCGAACCAGACGGCCTTGCCTTCCTTGGTGGGGCGGGAGCCCCAGCGGCGGGCGAGCTGGTCGACCAGGTAGAGGCCACGGCCGCCCTCGTCGTTCTCGCCGGCGCTGCGGATGCGGGGCAGCCGGAGATCCTGGTCGAAGACCTCGACCCAGATGGACTCCTCGCCACGGCGCAGCCGCAGCGTGAACTCCTTCTCGTTGACGATTTCGTTGTCGAAGCCCGGCACATCCCAGGACTCGTCGAACGGCAGCGGCGGGCCGTCGAGCACCAGCTCCCTGCGCGGAACGCTGGCACTGGCCGCGTGGAGCACGACGTTGGTGACGACCTCGGAGACCAGCAGACAGGCCAGCTCTGAGCGCTCCTCGGGAACCCCCCAGGTGGCGAACGCCTCCGACGCCATGCGCCGGGCCTCCCCGACCATGATCGGCTGGGCGGGGAACGTGCGCTCCTCGAACTTCAGCTCCTTGCCCGCCGACCGGATCACCAGGATCGCCATGTCGTCGTCGATCTCACCGGGAACGGCCACGGTGGCGGCGTCGGCGATGCGCTCGACGGTGTCGGCCGAGGCCTTGGCGACCTTCTCGCAAAGGATGTTCAGGACCTCCTCGTCGGTCAGCGGCGCCTCGCCGGAGTCGCGCGCGGGCCGCCGGTCGACCAGGCCGTCGGTGTAGAGCAGGAGCGCGGCGCCGGCCGGCAGCACCCGGCTCTCCTCCTTGTAGACCAGGTCGGCGTGCACGCCCTTGGCGTTGACACCGAGCGGCTGGCCCACCTCGACGATGTCGAGCTCGGTCACCACGCCGTCGACGATCAGCAGGGGCGGCGAGTGCCCCGCGTTGGCGAACGACAGCTGCCGCGACCACGCGTCGTACACCAGGTATTGGCAGGTGACGATGGGCGGGGTGCTGACGTCGGTGCCGTAGTCGTCGCGCTCGGGCGCGGCGATGATGCGGGTCCACTCGTTGAGCCTGGCCAGGATGTCGGCCGGGGACTTGTCGTCCTGGGCGAAGGCGCGCAGCGCGGCCCTGAGCTGGCCCATGACCGCCGCCGCCTTGGCCCCTCTGCCCTCGACGTCGCCGATGACGATGCCGACGCGGCCCGCGGACAGGGGGATCACGTCGTACCAGTCGCCGCCGACCTGGGTCTGGATGCCCTGGCCGTGGGAGGCGAGCGGGGCGGCCGGGTAGTAGCGGACCGCGATCTCCAGACCGTCGAGCTGCGGCAGCTCGCGCGGGAGCAGGTATTTCTGGAAGGACTCGGCGGTGTGCCGCTCCTCCTCGAACAGCAGGGCGTTGTCGACCGCGATCGCGACCCTGGTGGCGATGGCGCCGACGAAGTCACGGTCGAAGGCGTCGTAGTGCGGTGAGCGCCGGTCGGTGAGGTTGGACAGGCCGAGATACATCAGGCCGAGCGTCTCGCCACGCGCGCACAGCGGCGCCACAATGGCCGAGGTCATGCCGATCTCGCCGCACAGCTTGGCGCTCTCCTCGCTGGGCGAGGGGTAGCTGGTCTGCGCGAAGTCCTCGACGATGATCGTCTCCTGGCGGCGCAGAGCGATCTCGGCGTAGTGGCCGGCCGGGTAGCGGATCTCGGAGCCGACGGGGCGCCAGGTGCCGGGCGGGGGGGTCCACCCCTGGACGTGGGTGGAGACCTTACGGACGAGCCGGTCGCCCTCGGTGAGCTCGATGAAGCAGTGGTCGGCGAACTGGGGCACCAGCATCTCGGCGACCCGGTTGAGCGTCTCCTCGACGTACAGCGAGCTGGCGAGCCGCTCGCCGATGCGCTCAAGCAGGCCGAAACGGTCTTTCTCGCGCTCGTTGCTGCGCATCGCCTCGCGAGCGGTGATCACGATGCCGGTGACCGAGCCGGAGGGGTGACGGAGGGGGACGGCCTGCGCCCGGACGTAGATGATCGTGCCGTCGGCGCGGGCGACGTCGAAGGTGCCCTCCCAGACACCGCCCTTGAGGACGTGCTTGGCCAGCTCGACGGCCAGAGGGTGGTCCTTCTCCATGATGCCTAAGGACAGAACGGTCTGCTCGACACCCGCGGGCCGGTCGGGACGGCCGAAGAGCCGCTCGGCGAACGGGTTCCAATAGAGCACGTTGCTGAAGCGGTCGGTGACGACCACGGCCATCTCAGCGTTGTCGAGAACCGACTCCGGCGTCAGATGATCGGCCGCGTCCTGCGAAAGGTCGCCCCATCGCTTCATCTGGCGGCCACCCCTCGACGGGCGTCATTCGCAAAGCGGACCACATGCGCTCCTGCAGCAGCCTCGACGGCAAGGCGGCGTCCACCCGGAGGCTCCGGGAAGGCGAAGTTGTCGAACAAGGTGAGGGATAACTCCCTACTGGGAACCAACCAAGCACGCCCTGAGTAGCTAGCGTCTGGAGACGAAGACATGCGCGGCGACATCGCGCGGGAAGTCCGCGGGAATGTTGTGCGCTTCATCGTCACCCGTCACCCGTACACCGTCGTCGCTCGCCGCGAGCGTCACCTCGCGTCCGGGTTGTATCCCAACTTGCTTGAGTTTAAGCATCACAGCGGGATCACTTTGCACTTGTTCGCTAATTCGCCGGACGACCACGGGGATATCTCTGGGCCCGGCCAGATCGGCCATGGCAGAGATCACCTCATGGACGGACTCATCGGTCTCTTTGACCCCCAGCTCGTCGAGGCCGGGGATGGGGTTGCCGTGGGGGCAGACCACGGGGTTGCCGAGCAGGCTGACCAGCCGGGTCTCCACCGACTCGGACATGACGTGCTCCCAGCGGCAGGCCTCGACGTGCACCTCTTCCCACGGGAGGCCGATGACCTGGGTGAGGAGGCACTCGGCGAGGCGGTGTTTGCGCATGACGCGGGTGGCGAGAGTGCGCCCGAGATCGGTCATGGTCAGGTGGCGGTCGCCCTCGACGCGGACGAGGCCGTCGCGCTCCATGCGAGCCACCGTCTGACTGACCGTCGGGCCGCTCTGCTGCAGCCGTTCGGCGATGCGGGCACGCAGAGGGGTGATCCCCTCTTCTTCTAGCTCGAAGATGGTGCGGAGGTACATCTCCGTGGTGTCGATCAGGCCGTGTGCGGTCAAAGCTCCTCCCCTCCAAGTATCGATGCTACGTCCGGCGCCCGGCGTTGCCGGTCGTGTCCAACAGAGGTGAGGACACACTGGCCGGGGGCACGGATTCGACGTCTGAACAGAGCTTACGCAGACCTACTGACAGAACGGCCCGAGATGGCGAATGACCGCGAGCAGCGGAAGGACGTGACTCCTTCCCAAGGATCTCACTGTTCGCGGCCGGCGTCGCGCCAGCGCCCATAACGTGATCTTTCTGATCTCACCGTCCGAGACGCCCGGCCGCCGCGTCGTACTTCCTGAAGGCCCGTACGGCGAGGCCGGCGACCAGCACGATCGCTGTGCACAACAGCCCCCCGCCGGCCCATGCGGGCACGAGCCCGAAGGCGCTCGCCGTCGTGCCCGCCCGCAGGTCCCCGAGCCGGGGCCCGCCCGCCACGACGACCATGAACACCCCCTGCATGCGCCCGCGCATCTCGTCGGGGGCGTAGGTCTGCAGGATCGTCTGCCGCCAGACGGCCGACACCAGGTCGATCGCTCCCCCGGCCGCCAGCAGCGTGACGATCAGCCACAAGGGCTGCGCGAACGCCGCCGCGGCCACCGTGAGGCCCCACAGCGCGATCACCACGGTCAGCGCCACACCCTGCCGGCGCACCCGGCCGACCCATCCGGACAGCAGGCCCGCCGCGACCGCGCCGATGGCCAGGCTGGCCGAGAGCCAGCCGAAGGCGATGGCCGAGCCTCCGAAGCGCTCGGCGGTGAGCTCCGGGTAGAGCGCCCTCGGCATCGCGAACGCCATGGCGATGATGTCGACCACGAACGACATCATCACGATCGGCTGGGTCGCGATGTAGCGGAGCCCGTCGACGACCGACCGCAGGCCCGGCCGGGAGATCTCGCCCAGAGGCTCCAGGCGCGGCAGCCGGAAGGCGGCGTAGAACCCGGCGCTGAAGAGGATCACGTCGATGAGGTAGGCCATGGCGTAGCCGGACTTGGCGAGCACGACGCCCGCCAGCAGCGGCCCGAGGACCGTCCCGACGCTGCTCACCAGGAAGTTCAGCGTGTTGGCCGCGGCCACCCGCTCGGTCGGGACGAGCCGGGGGATGATCGCGCCGCGCACCGGGGAGGTGACCGCGAACCCCGTCGACTGGACGGCGACCACGGCGAGCACCAGATAGACGTTGCCCAGCCCCGACAGGGCGTGGAGGAGCAGGGCCAGGGTGCCCGCCCAGGCGACCAGCGAGCCGGTGAGCAGCAGCCTGCGCCGGTCGACCGCGTCGGCGACGGCGCCGCCCCACAGGCCGAAGACCACCAGCGGGATGAGGTTCACCGGGCCGAGGAGACCTACCCACAGCGACGACCCGGTGATGTCGTACACCTGGGCGCTGACCGCCACCGAGGTGAGCTGGAAGCCGACGAACGAGACGCCCTGCCCCATCAGCAGCCGCCGGTACGCCGGGACGCGCAGGGGCCTGGTGTCGACGGCGACGCGCCTCAGCCCTGAGTGGACCCCCGTCATCCCCACCTCGCCGACCGCGAACACCTGCAACGTATCCGGGCACTGTACCCAGGCAACCTGAGCGGCAACTCAGGGGGCCAGGCGTTCGACCACCCACTCGTTCCCGGAGCGGCGGTAGCGCAGCCGGTCGTGCATGCGGTCGACCTGCCCCTGCCAGAACTCCACCTCCGAGGGCACGACCCGGAAACCGCCCCAGAAATCGGGCATCGGCGGCTCCTCCGGCCAGCGCTCGGCCAGCTCGCGGTAGCGCTCGTCCAGCTCTTCCCTGGACGGCACGACCGCCGACTGCCGCGAAGCCCAGGCCCCGATGCGCGAGCCGTACGGGCGGGACCGGAAGTAGGCGGCGGAGTCCTCGCGCGGCAGCCGGACCACATGGCCCTCCACGCGCACCTGACGCCGGAGCGGGTGCCAGGGGAAGACCAGGCCCGCGCGCGGATTCTCGGCGAGGTCGCGGCCCTTGCGCGACTCGTAGTTGGTGTAGAAGACGAACCCCTCCTGGTCGTACCCCTTGAGCAGGACGGTCCTGGCGGTCGGCCTGCCCCCGGCGGAGGCGGTGGCGAGCACCATGGCGTTCGGCTCTGGAAGCCCGGCGTCGACGGCGTCGGCGAACCAAGAAGCGAACTGGGTCACGGGATCGGCGGCGAGGTCTGCCTCTCTCAAAGGCAGTCCCTCGTATGTACGGCGGAGCCCGGCGAAGCACGGCGAGCTCGATGCGGCATCCACAGACCGGTATTCTTCCGCGTTCGGCACCACCACCGAAGCGGCACCCCCCACCAGGGACGATCCCGTTTCGGCGGGTCCGGAGGCGGAGCACTCCCGCCAAGGGGGTTGAATATGACCCGCCGGTATCTCGACATCAAGGCTTTGACTTCAAGAAAGGGAGGCGGCCGAGAATGTCCGACTTCAAACCCGGGCTGGAAGGCGTAGTAGCGTTCGAGACCGAGATCGCGGAACCGGACAAAGAAGGGGGCGCCCTTCGCTACCGGGGCGTCGACATCGAAGAGCTGGTCGGGCGGGTCTCGTACGGACACGTCTGGGGCCTGCTGGTCGACAACAAGTTCAAGCCGGGCCTTCCCCCGGCCGAGCCGTACCCCATTCCTGTCCACTCCGGTGACATCCGCGTCGACGTCCAGAGCGCCCTGGCCATGCTGGCCCCGGCGTACGGCTTCCGCCAGCTGCTCGACATCGACGAAGACCAGGCCCGCGACGATCTCGCACGCGCCTCGGTCACCGCGCTCTCGTTCGTCGCCCAGTCCGCCCGCGGGCTCGGCCTGCCCATGGTGCCGCAGTCGCGCGTCGACGAGGCCGCGACGATCGTCGAGCGCTTCATGATCCGCTGGCGCGGCGAGCCCGACCCCAAGCACGTCAAGGCCATCGACGCCTACTGGACCTCCGCCGCCGAGCACGGCATGAACGCCTCCACGTTCACCGCCCGTGTCATCGCCTCCACCGGCGCCGACGTCGCCGCCGCCCTCTCGGGCGCGGTGGGCGCCATGTCCGGCCCGCTGCACGGCGGGGCCCCGGCCCGCGTGCTGCACATGATCGAAGAGGTCGAGCGCATCGGCAGCGCCGAGACCTACGTCAAGAAGGCCCTCGACAGCGGCGAGCGGCTGATGGGCTTCGGCCACCGCGTCTACCGCGCCGAGGATCCCCGCGCCCGCGTCCTGCGCCGCACCGCCCAGGAGCTGAACGCCCCCCGCTACGAGGTGGCGTGCGCGCTGGAGACCGCCGCGCTGGCCGAGCTGCACGCCCGCAAGCCCGACCGCGTCCTCGCCACCAACGTGGAGTTCTGGGCGGCGATCATGCTCGACTTCGCCGAGGTGCCCCCGCACATGTTCACCTCGATGTTCACCTGCGCCCGCACCGCCGGCTGGGCGGCGCACATCCTGGAGCAGAAGCGCACGGGCAGGCTCGTCCGCCCCAGTGCCGACTACGTCGGCCCCTCGCAGCGCTCGGTCAACGACGTTCCCGGTGCCGACGAGGTCATCGGCAAGGACTGAACTTCCCCCGCCGGGCCTCTTCCTCCCGGTACCCGCCCCCTACAGAGGGCCCGCAGCCCCCAGTTGCGGGCCTTTCGCGCGTGTGGGCATCGCCAGTGACGTAGGCGGACATGAGCGCGTGTATCTCACGATCCGGACCCGAGGCGTAACCACCGAGGCGGCTCACTACCCTTGGTTAGGTGGCTGACATCGAGATTCCCGCTGAACTCAAGCCCGCGGACGGCCGTTTCGGCTGCGGGCCTTCGAAGGTACGCCCCGAGCAGCTCGCCGCCCTGGCAGCCGCCGGCGCGAGCGTGATGGGCACCTCCCACCGCCAGAAGCCGGTGAAGAACCTTGTGCGCCGGGTCCGTGAGGGCCTCGCCGACCTGTTCTCCCTTCCTGAGGGGTACGAGGTCGTGCTCGGCAACGGCGGCACCACCGCATTCTGGGACATCGCCGCCTTCGGGCTGATCAAGGAGAAGTCCCAGCACCTGAACTTCGGCGAGTTCTCGTCGAAGTTCGCGACCGTCGCGGCCAAGGCGCCGTGGCTGAGCGAGCCGACGGTGATCAAGTCCGCGGTGGGCAGCCACCCGAGCGCGATGCCCGAGGCCGGCGTCGACGTCTACGCGCTGACCCACAACGAGACCTCCACCGGCGTGGCCATGCCGATCAAGCGCGTGGGCGGTGAGGACTCCCTGGTCCTGGTCGACGCCACCTCCGGCGCGGGCGGCCTGCCCGTCGAGGCGAGCGAGTTCGACGTCTACTACTTCGCGCCCCAGAAGAGCTTCGCCTCCGACGGCGGCCTGTGGCTCGGGCTGTTCTCGCCCCGCGCGCTGGCCAGGGTCGACGAGATCGCCGCCACCGACCGGTTCGTCCCCGAGTTCTTCAGCCTGCCGACGGCGATCGACAACTCCTCCAAGGACCAGACCTACAACACCCCGTCCGTGGCCACGCTGTTCCTGCTGGCCGACCAGCTCGACTGGATGAACGGCAACGGCGGCCTGGCCTGGACCACCGCGCGCACCGCCGACTCGGCGTCCCGGCTCTACAACTGGGCCGAGAAGACGTCCTACACGACGCCCTTCGTCGCCGACCCGGCGCAGCGCTCCAGCGTCGTCGGCACCATCGACTTCGCCGACGAGGTCGACGCCGCGGAGGTGGCGAAGGTCCTGCGGGCCAACGGCATCGTCGACACCGAGCCCTACCGCAAGCTCGGCCGCAACCAGCTCCGCATCGCGATGTTCCCGGCCATCGACCCGGCCGACGTCGAGGCGCTGACGGCCTGCGTCGACCACGTGGTCGAGCGCCTCTGAAAGCCCTCCCGCCGCCCTCAGAGCCCCTGACCAGGGCCTAGGGCGAGGGCGGCGGAACCCAGCCGGGGCCCCCGACATGCCTCTGCTCGCCCGTGCGGCGGGCCAGCTCTTCCAGCAGGCGCAGCGCGTCATCGAGGTCGACGCTCTGCGCGAAGCATGAGAGCACGGGGGCCCGGTCGGGGCTCTCGGCCAGAGCCTCCAGCATGACCGCTGTGACGTGCTGGTCGCGGGAGCGTCTCGTGGAGTAGCGGAAGGCCTTGCGCTCGGCCGTGCGGCTCAGCAGGCCCTTCCTCACCAGGCGCTCGGCGACGGTCTGGACCGTGGTGTAGGCCAGCGGCTTCTCAGCCTCCGCGTTCAGCACTGACTGCAACTCGCGGACGAGCAACGGATGGGCGGAATCCCAGAGCACCTCCATGATGGCGCGCTCCAGAGATCCCAGACTATTCACGCTGTCATCCTCCCTCAGGGAGCCCCATCACGACCAGTTGATGATCCCTGACCGGCTGATTTCACGCGATAATGCGTCATTTCTCTGATCAATTAGTCTCGCCCGGATGAATAGGAGGCGACCGCGACGGGCCGCCTCCTGCGGCGCAGCATCCAGGCGGCGAGCAGCCCGCCCACCAGCCCGAACAGGTGGCCCTGCCAGGAGATGCCCGGCTGCCCGGGAAGCACTCCCCAGATCAGCGAGTAGTACAGGACGGCCACTCCGATGCCGAGGGCGATGTCCAGCAGGTGCCGGTCGAACAGCCCGCGCGTCACGACGTACCCGAAGTAGCCGAACACCAGCCCGCTGGCGCCCACCGTGAGCCCCGGAGGGCTGAGGAACCACACCCCGAGCCCGCTGACGACGATGATGATCAGGCTGGCCACGAAGAACCTCCCGAGGCCGCGCAGCGCGGCGAGGAAGCCCAGGATGGCCAGCGGCACGGTGTTCGCCATCAGGTGCGCGAAGCCCGCGTGCAGGAACGGGGCGATCAGGATGCCGACCAGCCCGTTCACGTCGTGGGAGACGATGCCGTACCGGTCGAGGTCCTGGGGCAGGACGTAGTCCGCGACCTCGACGCCCCATTCGACGGCCACCAGGAGCGAGATGACGATGGCGGCACCGAGGGCTCCCGTGACCAGGCCGACCACGCGCTGCTTGACCACCTCACCCGAGGTCCGGCCGGCAGGCGCAACTCCGGTCGCGTAGTCGCTCATCGCTCTCCTCTTGTGACGTGCCTTGGAACGCGCTTTGTTCTCCCTTTACCGTACGCAAACAGTGTTTAACCCGCGATTTCGCGCGAGACACGAATAAGGCGCATGTTGCCCATGATCATGGGCAACATGCGCCTTACAGCGAAATGATCAACTCGGCACGGAGGTGATCATTCAAGGACGGCGATCACTCCCCCGCCCAGTTGGGGGCGCGTTTCTCGGCGAAGGCCGCCGCGCCCTCCATGGCGTCCTTGGAGCCGAACACCGGGTTGGTGATCTCCCCCTGCCTCGCGAACATCTCGTCCCGGGACCAGTCGGCCGACTCGACCAGGACACGCTTGGTCGCCAGCAGCGCCAGCGGAGCGTTGGCCGCGATCTTGGCCGCGAGCTCCTTGGCCGTGGCCAGCGCCTCGCCCGCCGGAGTGATGCGATTCACCAGGCCGAGCTCGTACAGCCGCGACGCCGGGTAGTGGTCGCCCGTCAGCGCGATCTCCATGGCGATGTGGTACGGGATGCGGCGCGGCAGCCGCATCACACCGCCGGCTCCCGCGACCAGGCCGCGCTTGGGCTCCGGCAGGCCGAACTTCGCCTCCTCGGAGGCCACGACGATGTCGCAGGCGAGCACCAGCTCGAAGCCCCCGGCGAGCGCGTAGCCCTCCACGGCCGCGACGATGGGCTTCTTCGGCGGCCTCTCGGTGAGACCGCCGAAGCCCCGCCCTTCGACGAGCGGGAAGTCTCCGGTCAGGAACCCCTTGAGGTCCATCCCCGCGGAGAACGTGCCGCCCGCCCCGGTGAGGACGTACGCGGAGACGTCCTTGCGCTCCTCCAGCTCGTCCAGGGCCGCCACGACGGCGCGTGCGACGTTGCCGTTGATGGCGTTCCTGGCCTGCGGCCGGTTGATCGTGATGACGGCGATGCCGCCCTCTACCTCGACGAGAACCTCGTCAGACACCCTTACCTCCGGTTGGCGGTCTCACTTGGGCTGGAAGCGGATACCGCCGTCGAAGCGGATGACCTCGCCGTTCATGTAGTCGTTCTCGACGAGGGCGCGCACCAGGTGGCCGAACTCGGACGCCCGGCCCATCCGCTTGGGGAACGGCACCGGCGCCGACAGCTTGGCCTTGAACGCCTCGGACTCCGGCCCCGATCCGTAGATGGGGGTGTCGATGATGCCCGGCGCGATCGTCAGAACCCGGACCCCGATCGCCGCGAGGTCACGCGCGGCGGGCAGGGTCATGCCGATGATGCCGCCCTTGGAGGCGCTGTAGGCCACCTGGCCGGTCTGGCCCTCGATTCCGGCGACCGAGGCGGTGTTGATGACGACGCCACGGGCTCCGTCGGCGTCGGCGGGCTCGGTCTTCGCCATGGCCGCCGCGCCGATGCGCATGAGGTTGAAGGTGCCGATCAGGTTGACGTCGATCACCTTGCGGTAGCTCGCCAGGTCATGCGGCGAGCCGTCCCTGCCCACCGTACGGGAGGCCCAGCCGATGCCCGCGCTGTTGACGACGGCGCGCAGCGGCTTGCCCGTCGCGACGGCGGCGTCCACGGCCGCCTGGACCGAGGCCTCGTCGGAGACGTCGGTCTGCACGAAGACGCCGCCGAGCTCGTCGGCGAGGGCCTTGCCGCGCTCGGCGTTGAGATCGGCGATGACGACGGTCGCGCCGGCGCCGGCCAGTTCGCGTGCGGTGGCCTCACCGAGGCCGCTGGCACCGCCTGAGATGATTGCTGCTGCTCCGTTCAGGTCCATATCCCGGACCTTAACGCGGCAACCGAATGAAGTTCTACTAGGGGTGGCTCAAATCTCACCCGAAATAGCGGCGTCGACGTCGGGATAGACCTTGATGCGCCGGTCGAGCCCGGTCGTGCGGAGGATGCGCGCCACCGGGGCCTGCGGAGCCGCCAGGGAGACCCCGCCGCCCTCACCCGTCGCGAGGCGCCACGCCTCGATGAGCACCGACAGGCCGCTGGAATCCATGAACGACAGCGCGCCGAGGTCGAGCACCAGCCGGGTGCCGTCCTGCTTGATCGCCTCACGCACCTCGTCGCGCAGGAACGGCGCCGTGAACAGATCAAGCTCACCCTCGACAGCCACGACGACGGCGTCCCCGAACGCGCGCCGCGCCAGCCGCAGCTTCATGTGGAACCTCCTCGCGCGCCCACTTTACTTCTCAATCACCGTGACAGATGTCACGTGACCATAAGATCCGCCACTCACCGCATCGCCGGTACGGCCGCGCCCGTACGGCCGGGCGCTTCAGTGCGGCCGTTCGGCGACCGCGAAGCCGTACGGGAGCTCCAGCCGGTGGGCGGCGAGCAGGGCGGGATCGGCGAGAATCTCGCGAGTCGGGCCGTCGGCCGCGATCACGCCTCCGGAGAGGATGAGTGAGCGTTCACACAGCTCCATGGCGTACGGCAGGTCGTGCGTGACCATCAGGACGGTGACATCCAGCGAGCGCAGGACCTCGGCCAGCTCGCGCCGCGAGGCGGGGTCGAGGTTGGACGAGGGCTCGTCGAGCACGAGGATCTCGGGCCGCATGGCGAGCACCGTGGCCACCGCGACCCTGCGGCGCTGCCCGAACGACAGGTGGTGCGGTGGCCGGTCGATCACCTCGGGCAGCCCGACCTGTTCGAGAGCGTCTCTGACCCGGCGCTCCAGCTCGGGGCCGCGCATGCCGAGGTTCGCGGGACCGAACGCGACGTCCTCTCGGACCGTGGGCATGAACAACTGGTCGTCGGGATCCTGGAACACCAGGCCGACCCGGCGGCGGATCTCCTTGAGGGTGTCCTTGCGAACGGGCAGGCCCGCCACCTCGACCAGGCCGTGCCCGGCGGTCAGGATGCCGTTGAGGTGCATGACCAGCGTGGTCTTGCCCGCGCCGTTGGGCCCTAGCAGCGCGACCCGCTCGCCGCTCCCGATGGTCAGGTCGACGCCGAACAGCGCCTGGGTGCCGTCGGGGTAGGCGTAGGCCAGCTCGCTCACGCGCAGGGAGGGCGGGGATGGGGTCACGAGAGGCTCCAGGAGAGTGCGGCCGTGGCCAGCGCGGCGGCCGGCAGGAGTGCGGCGGTGGCCCAGCTTGCCACCGATGCGCCCCCCTCGTGAACCACCGGCATCGAACCCGTGTATCCCCTGCTCAGCATGGCCAGGTGCACCCGCTCGCCACGCTCGTACGAGCGGATGAACAGCGCGCCCGCCGACTTCGCCAGGACAGGCAGGTGCCGCACGTCACGCGCCGCGAAGCCGCGCGACTCGCGGGCGACCCGCATCCTGCGCATCTCGTCGAGGATGACGTCCATGTAGCGGAGCATGAACATCGCGATCTGCACCAGCAGCTGGGGCAGCCGGAGCCGCTGCGCGCCCAGCAGCATCATGCGCGGCTCGGTGGTGGCGGCGAGCAGGATGCTCGCCACGACACCGAGGGTGGCCTTCGCGAGGATGTTCCACGCGGCCCACAGCCCCTCCGCGCTGAGCGACAGCCCGAGCACCTCGAAGCGCGCGCCCAGCCCGATGATCGGGAGCGCGACCGCGAACAGGACGAACGGCACCTCGATGACCATGCGCCGCAGCACGAACGCCGCCGGGACGCGGGCCACCGCCGCCACGGCCGCCAGTAGCAGGACGTAGACCCCGAAGGCCCAGAAGACCTCTCGCGGGGTGGCGACGACGACCACGGCGAAAGCCGCGACGGCCGGCAGCTTGCACTCCGGCGGCAGCCGGTGGACGAGGGTGACCCCCGGCCGGTAGAGCTGGTGGTGGTGACCGGCACCCACTACGCGCGCGCCCGTTCGGTGTCACGGCCGCGGCGGCGCACGGTGTAGAAGATCGCGCCGCCGGCCAGCACGGTGATGCCGACCCCCGCGACGCCCGCGACGCCGACCGCCAGCCGCTCGCTGCCGACGCCCTTGACTCCGTAGGCGGCGAAGGGCGAGTGGCCGAGCGGGTGGTGCTGCTCGTTCGCGTTGAGGCCCTTGTCGCCGGCGACCTTCTCAAGGCCGTCGGGGCTGCTGGAGGCGTAGAAGGACACCACGCCCGCGAGGATGACGGCGACCAGCGCGCCTCCGGCCAGCAGCGGCCGGATGCTGCGGGCGGGCGCCGGAGCCGGGGCCGTGGTGACCTCGGTGCTCCCGCCGCCGGCCGTGCGCAGCACCAGCGGAGCCGTGAGGCCCCGCGCGCCGTACACGAGGTCGGGCCGCACGGCCAGCACGCTGCTCACGGTCAGCGCCGTGATCACGCCCTCGCCCAGCCCGATCAGGACGTGCACGCCGCCCATGGCCACCGCGACGGACGACACGTCGATCGGGGCGGTGCCGCCGATCCAGAACAGCACGGTGAACGCCAGCGCCGCGACCGGGACGGAGACCGCGGCCCCGACGAAGGCGGCGACGGTGACCGCGGTGCGGCTGCGCGGCGCGGCCCGCACGATCAGGCGGAACACCGTCCAGCCCACGACGGCCGTCACGATCGCCATCAGGGTGATGTTGACGCCGAGCGCCGTGAGGCCGCCGTCGGCGAAGAAGAACCCCTGGACGAGCAGCACCACCGCCACGCATAGGACGGCGGTGTACGGCCCGACGAGGACCGCGGCCAGCGTGCCGCCCAGCAGGTGACCGCTGGTGCCGGCCGCGACCGGGAAGTTGAGCATCTGGACGGCGAAGATGAAGGCCGCCACGAGGCCCGCCATCGGGGCCGTACGGTCGTCGAGCTCGCGCCGCGCGCCGCGCAGGCAGACGCCGAGCCCGGCCGCCGCGAACGCGCCGGCGGCGATGGACACCGGCGCGTTGAAGAAACCGTCTGGTACGTGCACCACAAGCCTCCGGAGCGATTGAGCTGCGCCAACTCTAGGCTATGGGGTTGTAGTTGCAAAGATATGGCATTAACGACGGATGGGCGATGAGATCACGCGGGCCGAGCGGCGCTCCCCATATGTATACGGCGAGCTACTGACAGTTCTTAACGCCCGGCGCGGATCGACCGGCGTACGTCTTGACGCTTGGTGCCGATCGACCGGCGTGCGTCTTAACGCCCGATGCGGATCGACCGGCGTACGACGGCCTTCGGGCCTCTGGCGAGGACCGTGACGACGAGCTTGCGCCGGACCTTGGACGCCCTGGCCAGGGCGGTCCACCGCCGCCGCCCGCGCCACCACGCCACCCCCGGCCCGAGCTCGGCCTCGCCCACCTGCACGGGATAGCGCACGGGCGGCCCGCCGAGGTTGAGCTCGAGGTTCGCCTCCCAGATGCCCGGAACGTCCAGCGTGGCCGTGGCGGTGAACAGCGCGTCGTCGACGGCGGACGCGGGAGCCCTGCGCTCGTTCCCCGAGGAGCGCTCGCGCCAGACCACCTGGCGCACGCATCGCGCGGCGGGGCACTCGCTCGCGACGGTGACCGTGCCCTCGATGGTCAGCACGCCCTTGCCGCCCCACGCGGCGCGGGTCAGCCGCGCGGACCCGGGAATGGTCACGACGTGGCCGCCGACGTCGATGCTGAGGTTGCCCTGCGGGCGGGTGAAGTAGGGGGCCGCGACGGCCGCCGTGAGGCGCGGGCCGGGGCGGCCGACCTCGGGCTCGCGCTCGGCGCCGAACCTCGCCACCCGGCGCACCCCCTCACAGGCGATCACCACGTACATGTCCCAGACGCCGGGCGGCAGCCGTGACACCTCGACGCTCCCGGCGAAGACATCGGCCACGGAGGTCACCGGGACGCGGCGCTCGGTGCCTGTGGAGCGTTCCCGTAAGAGCAGGCCCACGGTGACGCCGTTCCACGAGTCGGTGAGGACGGCGCGGCCGGACACCTCCAGCCGGTCGCCCGCCCACCCGAGCCCGGTGAGGCGGTGGCGCACGGCGGCGGTCTCGACCCGCGCCAGCCGTACGAGCCGGTCGACGTCGCCGAGCGAGGCGGCCCTGAGCCGGTCGATGGGCCGTAACCGCTCGAGCACCCCGTCGGTCAGCCAGACCGCGCACAGGTCGGAGGCCTCGCGGGCGATCGCGAGCCGGGCCTCGGCGTCCTCCGACAGGAACGGGGCGCCGAGCTGGCCGAGGATGTCGAAGCGGAAATGCCTGCGCAGGAGGTGGTCGCGGAGCGGCCCGGCGGGGATGTGGCGGGTCATGAGCTCGATGGGCGTGCGGATCATGCGCAGCCAGGCGAGGGGGTCGCGGCTGCCGGGCTCTTGCATGATGCTGCTGCCGTCGGGCCGGGACACCAGGTGGTAGCAGTCGTGGTCGGCGACCACGGAGATCGTCTCGGCGTGGCAGTACGCGTGGACGGAGAAGACGATGTCCTCACCGACCCTGAGCGACTCGTCGAACAGGATGCGGTGGCGGGTGAGCAGCTCGCGGCGGAAGAGCTTGAAGCAGGTGAGCGTGTTGTAGACGGTGGTCTCGCCGAGCGGGGCGCGGTCGCGGCTCTCGCGGAACATGGATGTGGGAACCTTGCGGCCGTGGCCCACCATCTTGCCGAGGACGATGTCGGAGCCGTTGCGGTCGGCCATGGCGAGCATGCGTTGCAGCGCCTCGGGGCCGAGGTGGTCGTCAGCGTCACAGAAGAAGACATAACGCCCGCTGGCCTGGGCGATCGCGCGGTTCCTCGGCCGGCCGGCGCTGCCTGAGGCCTGCTGGTAAGAGACCCGTATTTCCGGAAATTTCGTCGCATAGTCGGCGAGGAGATCCCGGCTGCCGTCGGTGGAGCCGTCATCGACGATGACGATCTCCTTGCTGACGCGCTGCTCCAGCAGCGAGCTGAGGCACCTGTCGAGATACGGGCGGCAGTTGTGGACGGGCACCACGATGCTCACGTCGACGCGCCGACTACTTTCCGTCTTCATTGCGATTCATTATGTAACCGCTGACCCGCGCCACGAGGCCCAATCAACGCCTTCGCGACAGCCGCCCTACCTGCTTATTTGGCTATGTAGGCTTATTACCTTTTTGTCAGGGTAACGAGTCCGCAACGGAGGTGATGGCGTGGCTTACCCGGCAGGTGAGACAGGGCTGGGGATTGACCTGAGGCGAGAGGAAGCCTGCACGATCGTCGAGATCGCCGGCGAGCTCGACATGAACGCGGTCCCCCTGCTCCGCGCCGAGCTGGACGGAGTGGTAGAGGCGAGCCGTCCGCCATACGTGGTGCTGGACCTCACCCGGACCACCTTCTGCGACTCTCTCGGCCTCGGCCTGCTGGTCCATACGTACAACAGGGTGCGCGAGATGGGCGGGAGGCTGGCGCTGGCCGTGGCCCCGGGGATGATCTCCAGGCTGCTCACGATCACCAATCTCGATCATCATTTCGAGACCCACCCGACCGCTGAAGAGTCGGTGGCGGCGGTCCTGCAGACGGCCTGATCGGGATACGCGTTCGAGCGGTGTGATTCGCGACCAACGAGGGTCTGTCACGGCCCGTGCCGAGCGGAACGGCGTGCGCGAGCGGAGAAAGCTGGTACGCTCAACTGTTCGGCACGACTAAACAATGGCCGTGCAGCACTGCCCGTTAGGAGTATACCACACCGATGGAGCCCCGTGCACCCGAAACCGCCCGCGCGGAAGCCCTGCAAGCCGAGCAAGCCTATGTCTCGATGCTGTACGACCGTCTGGACACTGTACGCGAGCGCGCCCAGACCTCACTGGAGGAGGAGCACGGGCGGGGAACGCCGGGCGGCACGCACCAGGCCCGCTTCGAGCGTGACGTGGCCTCCAACGAACACGCGCGGCGCGTCGCGCAGCTCTCGGGGGTGGAACGCGGGCTGTGCTTCGGCCGGATCGACGACACCGACGGGGACACCTACTACCTAGGCCGCGTCGGCCTGCGCGACGCCGCCAACGAGCTGGTCCTCATCGACTGGCGCGCGCCGGCCGCCCGCGCGTTCTACACCGCCACACCCAGCGACCCCGAGTCGCTGGTGCGCCGCCGCCACCTGCACACACGCGGCCGTACGGTCGTGGACCTCGACGACGAGGTGTTCGACCTCGGGCGGATGAGCGAGCCCGACCGCCGCACACTGGTCGGCGAGGCCGCGCTCATGTCGTCGCTGCGGCGCGGCCGCACGGGCCGGATGGGCGACGTGGTGGCCACGATCCAGACCGAGCAGGACCAGGTGATCCGTTCGGGCCTGCCCGGGGCGCTCGTCGTCCAGGGAGGGCCGGGCACGGGCAAGACCGTCGCCGCCCTGCACCGGGCCGCGTACCTGCTGTACGCGCACCGCGACACGCTCCAGCGGCGGGGCGTGCTGGTCGTCGGCCCGAACACCATGTTCCTGCGCTACATCGGCCAGGTGCTGCCGTCCCTCGGCGAGACCGACGTGGTGCTGACCACCGTGGGCGAGCTGTACCCGGGCGTACGGGCCACCGCCTCCGACCGGCCAGAGACGGCGACGGTCAAAGGCGACCCGCGGATGGTCGAGGTGATCAAGACGGCCGTGCGGGACCGGCAGCGGGTGCCCGAGGGCGACCTGGAGGTCCTGATCGACGTTCGGACCTCGCGCCGTAACGGGGTCGAGGTCGTAGTCGAGCAGATGGCCCTGCACATGGACCACGCCACCTGCGTACGGGCCCGCGAGCGGGCGCGGGCGGTACGCAACCCGCACAACGTGGCGCGCAAGCTGTTCATCGACACGGCGCTGACGGCGCTCGCGCTCGACGAGGCACGCCAGCTCGACCGGGAGCTCGACGAGGACGACCTGCGACACGCGCGTGCGGGGCTGTGGCGGATGGCCTCCGTACGCAGGGCCCTGGACGGCCTGTGGCCGCTGCTCACGCCGGAACGGCTGGTGTCGGAGCTGCTCGCCGACCCCGAAGCCCTGCGCTCGGCCGCCTCCCCCGAGGAGGGGAACGGCGGCATGCTCCTGCGGCCGGAGGAACGGGAGTCCCTGTGGCGCCCCGTGGACGCGCCGTGGACCACCGAAGACGTACCCCTGCTCGACGAGGCCGCCGAGCTCCTCGGCGAGGACAACTCCGCCGCCAAGGCGGCGGAACGGGCGGAGCGCCGGGTGCGCCGCGCCGAGGAGATCTACGCGCGCGGCGTGCTGGAGATCACCGGAGTCGGCGAGGAGGAGATGTTCGACGCCCGCGCCCTCGCCGAGCGCCACTACTCGAACGACCCCGTCCTGACGACCGCCGAGCGGGCCGCGCGGGACCGTGGCTGGGTGTACGGCCACGTCATCGTGGACGAGGCGCAGGAACTGTCGGCGATGGCCTGGCGCATGGTCATGCGCCGCATCCCCACCCGCTCGCTGACCGTGGTGGGGGACGTGGCGCAGACCGGCTCGGCGGCGGGCGCGCGGTCATGGGCCGAGATGCTCGACCCGTACGTGAAGGGCCGCTGGCGGGAGGCACGTCTCCTGGTCAACTACCGGACCCCCGCCGAGATCATGGAGGTCGCCGCCGACGTGCTCAAGGCTGTCGCGCCGGACCAGGAGCTCCCGATCTCCGTACGCGACGGGGAGGCCCCGCCGCGCGCGCTGCACGTACCGCGTGCCGGGCTTCCAACGGTGCTCCCCGAGCTGATCGCCTCCGAGCTCGCCGAGATCGGGGAGGGCCGGCTGGCGGTCCTGACCCCCGACGGGCGGCACCGGGAGATCGCGGGGCTGCTGCCGGACGCGGCGTCCGCGCTGACGGCGAACGCCCTGGAATCGCCCTCGGTGGTCCTGACCGTGACCCAGTCGAAGGGCCTGGAGTTCGACTCGGTGGTGGTCGTGGCCCCCGACGAGATCCTGGCCCAGTCGCCCAAGGGAGGCCAGGACCTGTACGTGGCGATCACCCGTGCCACCAGGCGGCTGACGGTCGTCCACGAGGACGAGCTGCCGCCGACGCTGGCCAGACTGAACGGCACGCCGTCCACCTGACGGGCCGGGAGCGGCGGCACGCGGCCCACACCGCGCCCTCCGCTCCCCCGCCTCGTCGGCACCGGTCAGTTCATGCCCGCCTGGACAGGTGGTGTCCGCCGGTCAGGTCACGCCCGCCGGGTCAGATGATGTCCGCCGGTCGGTTCGTGTCCGCCTGGGCAGGTGGTGTCCGCCGGTCGGTTCGTGTCCGCCGGGTCGTGTCCGCCGGGTCGTGTCCACCGGTCAGTTCGTGTCCGGCGCTTCCCGGCTCGCCAGCGCCTCCCGCGCCTCCTGGGCGACCTTGCGGCGTACGCCGTCGCCGCCCAGGCTGAGCACGTGCCCGAGCGCCAGCTCGTACGCCTTCTCGAAGGCCGACTCGGCGGGGGTCTCGACGTCGGGGATGATCCCGACGCCCTCCCAGTTGGTGCCGGTCACCGGGTTGATCGCCCGGCCGGACGGCACACCCGCCTTGAGGTGGGCGTCCACCCGGTAGCGGCCACCCTGATGGGCGCCGCCCCTGGTGCGCTCTCCGATGACCACCGCGCGCTGCCGCGTCTGCAGGTCGTACGCGAGCTCCTCGGCGCCTGAGAAGGTCGTGCCGCTGGTGAGCACGTAGATCGGCTTGGACCCGCCGAAGCGCGGCCCGGGGACGAACGGGTGCGACCAGAACTGCCCCGTGCTGTCTTCCGCACGCCAGTAGAGGTTGTTCAGGTGCGTGGGCTTGTCGAAGAGGTAGCCGCAGATGAGCGCGATCATGTGAGGGTCACCGCCGACGTTCTTACGCACGTCGATGATCAGCACGTCGGTGGCCGCGACGAGGTTCATCGCCGCCACGGCGAACGGCCCGGCGACCTCCGCCGCGAACAACTGCCTGGTGTCCAGGTATCCGATGTTGCCGGCCAGCCGCTCCACCCTGGCGAAGCCGTACCCGTTGAGCGCGGCCTCCTCCCGATAGGCCGCCTCGTCGAAGGAGTCGAGATCACCCTCCTCCGGGATGGGGTCCACGCTGTACAGCAGGCGAAGGTGCTTGTCCCCGTTGATCGACTGGAGGTCCTTGGTGACCTCCGCGGCGAACGTCTCGTCGTCGTCGATCTCCGCGTACGCCTCCAGACGGCTCCGCAGTACCTCGCAGGCACGCTGTGCGACATCGGGGAAGACGTAGTTCTCGACCAGGTGGTCACAGAGGGTCTTGATCTGGGCTGACCAGTCACGTGCGGGCATAGCGTCCTAGTGACCCAGGGCGAAAGATATAACCCTGATCCCCTGCATAGGCGGGCTTAAGGTGACGCGAGCTGCTCGGGCGACAGCAGACCGACGAGGTGCCGCCGAAGGTCCTCCCCGCGAGAACGCCACCCCCTCGACCTCGCCGAAATCACTGCGCAGGCCCTCGACGCGGCCACCGTGACCGGACAGGCCCAAGACCGGCCCGCGACCAGCGGGGAGGCCCTCGACCAACGTCGAGACCCGGGCGTACGGATCGAGTCCGCGCTTCACCCGGCACCCGCGTCCGGCGACCGCGCACTGATCGAACGGCTGGTCGCAAAGGCCCACTCCCTGACGGCAGGCGGCCTCGAAGTAAGCATCACCCTAGGCCCGATCCCGTGAATCACTTGACCCGAGGAGCAAAGTTCACCGACCGGACCGCGACCGATCATGGTCTCCTACCAACTGTGAAGCTTTCCCATTCAATCGGTCTCGGCCTCGCGGCGGCCGGGATGTGCACAGCGGCTGTGGTGCTCTCGGGGTCGGTCAGCGAGCCACCGCCCGTACCGTCCACCTGCCCGCAACGCTGGGGCGGCGACGACATCGGCGGCTGGGTACCCGCCGCCGCCGACATCGACGGCGTGGAGGAGTCGCTCGTCCCCGGTTCGCCGGTGAAGGCGCTCATCTGCGCCTACCCCGGGGACAACGCGCATCCGGGTGGTGAGCGGCTGGCCGGCTCGCGAACGCTGACGGATCAGACGGCGGCGATGGCCCGTGACCTCGCATACCTCCCCGTGACCACCGCCGACGTAGACCGTCCATGCACAGCCATGGGGGGACCGATGACCAACTACCTCATCCGGTTCGCCTATCCCGACGGCCGCGGCCTGTGGGTGGGCAGCGCCGAGGAGGTCAACCACTGCGTGAGAACCACCAACGGCACGGCCGGCAGCGGCTCGTACGCCGGGCCCGCCATCACCACCGCCTACAAGGATGGAGTTTGGCGGTCCCTACCGCCGGACGACCCCTGCCGGGGGCCCGGCGACCGCCGGGGTCAGGACGAGCTGATGGTGCCAGGACGACCCGGCCGACTCACCGTGTGCAGGGACGCCACGTACGTGAGGCCGCCCTATCGGAAACGGCATGGCAGGGACGTCGCCCGCGCGCTGGCCGAGACGCTGAACTCTCTGGACACCGTGCCGAGCCGGAATACCTGCGAGGGGACAGGAGGTGCTCACGAACGCGGCATCCGGCTCATATTCGACTATCCGCAAGGACCGGCCGCTGCGGTGACGATCTCGATGGACTGCGTCCCCGGCATCAACAACGGCCTGCTCCAGGCCAACCTGGACGACCGCCTCCGCGATCAGATCCTACGTTTCGCCCCATCCTGACGTGAAACGCGCCGTCCCGGTCGAGTTCCTGCTCCAGTGGGACGACAAGCCCATGCGCCGCCAGCATGCCAACTTTTCCTCCGAAAGGCGCGTCTCACCCTTATGGGAATATTTTTTCGCGGCACCGCTGCAGCCGTCGCCCTTTTCGTCACTACGGGGCCGGCCGCCGCCCACGCCGTGGCGCCGGCCGGTCAGTGGAGTGTCGTCCATAACGATCGCCGCGACTCCTACGACGCGGTGACGGTGACGCCGGGTGGGGCGGTCTGGGTCGCCGGGACGAGGCGTCCGGATCGCGGATCGACCGGTGCCGAGTCGCTCCTGTTGAAGGGCGGCCGATCCGCCTTCAAGCGTGTCACCGGGCCGGGCTTCCGGGTGAAGCGGCTGACGTCGGCGTCCGACACCAGGGTCTGGGCGTTCGGCACGTCGCGATACGCCCGGTGGGACGGCAAGCGCTGGCAGGTCAAACGATGGCGCTACGGCCGGGTGGATCGGGCGTACGCCATCGGCAAGAACCTGTGGGTCATCGAGAACTCCAACGCGTTCCCGTCGGCCGGTGACGCTGGGTGGAAGGCGCGGTCCACGCTGCGGCGCCTGGCCGGGTCGATGTGGCGCAAGGTCCACACGCCGATCGTGGTCAAAGGACTCGACGGCGCGTGGGCGGCGGGCTCGGTGCGGGGCGCGGCGGCTCTGGCCCGCTGGACCGGCACGGCCTGGCGCGCGGTTGCACTTCCAGCGATTCCGTCCGCACACTCGGGCCAGATCTCGGAGCTGACGGATGTCGCGGTCGACGGTGAGACCGGCCGGGTGATGGCCGTCGGCTGGGTCGCCTGGCCGTGCAGCGGTGCGAAGCACTCCTTCTGCGGTGAGACTTTGCTGCTGTCCGGATATCTGGGCGGCTTGAACTTCGAGGTCCTTGGTGAACCGGGCATCCAGCCGCGCGCCCAGGCGGAGCCCGACGGCAGAGGCGGAGCCTGGGTCGTCTACGACGCCAAGGGCGGAGGCAGCGAATTCCTGCACATCGGCACCGATAGTGTCGAGTCGGGCGCCTTTCCGACTCCGCCGAACCAGAACGCGTCCGTCCGTGACCTCGCCATCCAGCCGGAGAGCGGTTCCGTCTGGGCGGTCGGCGCGGCACCTTCTGGCCGCGGCGGTCTGATCTGGGCCCACGGCCGCTGAGTCGGCTGGGCATCGAGGCCACACGGACGGGACGTGCCCTGGTGCGCGCTGGGTTCGCGCGTACCGCCGTCGTGGCCGCACGAGCAAGGCGGCTGGAGGCGGTCGAACTGTTCGAGAGCGGCTGGTCGGATGCGGAGATCGGCCGGTCGTTCCGGGTGACGCGGATGTCGGTGAACCGGTGGAGGCGGGCGGGAAGGACGGCGGGAAGAAGGTGCCATCGCTTCTCCACCTCCCGCGTTCGTGTTCACAACAAGACGCTCAAGTATTGTCCCGCGTTCCCTGGGACGTTCGGTCCATCGAAGACGCCAACGTCTTTTGCGGCCAGTTCTTCCTGTATTACAACAGTCATTCCGGTATTGGAATGCACACCCGGCATCGATGCACGACGCGCTTGCGGCACCGCGACGTCATCTCCACCAACGGCCCGAGCTGTACCGGTACCGCGGGGCCGCCAGGCCCGAGGAACGGAAGCCCCGCGGCAGCCCAAAGAGCACCGCTGGCGATGATCAGTCATCTACTGCCGACACCTGAAGGATCGTGAAAGTGCGACGGACGGTGCCGTCGGGCTGTTCACGCAGGGCAACTCGCACGCGTAGCTGAACAGCCGCACCAACTCGCCATTTGGCGACCTCCCTCTCGGGTAGCTCACTTGCCGCCATGCGTTCTGTTTCGCCATTATCGAGTTCGATTAGCCACCGCTCGCGATCGCTGACGGTACGCAGTGTGCCCGCCAGGTACTGCTCCTCGGCGTCCAGCCCTCGCCCGGCGACAAAATTGCGAATCCATTTTGCCGCGTTAGGGTTGATTGTAGCCTCGGCTAGCGATGCGCCAGGTTCTGCCCAGCTCGCATCAATGGTGATGTTAGACCGATGAATCGCCTGCGCCAACTGGGACAATGTACTCCCCACTCGAGGGCCGAGCTCTCGAAGTGATATTGCAAGAGATTCAGTTTGTTCCAGTCTAACTGAGCCTATATCCCCAAGTAGAGAGATAAGCTTCGAAGATGCGCGATCTGCAAGCGGCCGAGAAGGCTCAATTATTGCCACATTGCCATGTGGCTCCACTTCATCTAGGGCTTGTGACTGTGGCTCTAGATGCAACACGATGGAGCCTGGAGTGGGTGCAGTGCTCAGAAGCAGCGTGGTGCGTTGAGTGATCTCTGCGGGAAGCGCACCACGCAGTGACTGGACTCGTTCAAGAGCGGCCCCTGTTGCCGAAACGGCCTTTTGCCATGCGGTGGCGATGAGGCCGACGTGGCTGAGTTCAGCAGAATGGGTCTGAATTCCGTCGCCATGTAGACGCAGGCTACCAAAAGAACGCATAGCGCGGATTGTGCCTGTTCTTCGGGCCACGGAAGCCTCGATGCTCTGTCGACCCAATTCGCCCGCAGCGAACGATCGGAGATTCGCGGCCTGGCCCTCGGGCATCCGATTGAGGAACCACTCGAGGTTGCGATCACTTGTACCCATCAAGCTGCACCTCCAGGTAGCCGCGTCGTGGAATCGCGTCGAGTCGAGCATCCGCGTCGCGGACTCGACACCACAAGTTATCCCAGTAGCCTCTTTGCTGAAGATACCCCCGGGTACCTTCAAGAACCTCACAGCCTGGAGTCGGTTTCCATTCAAGGACGTAAGAGTCGACGCGTACGCCGAAAGCGTTCTTCACCTGAGATGCAGCCACGGTCTGGAGGAGCCAGGCATGGCGGGCGTCAGCCTGAGCCGCTTGCACGAGGCGGTCGCTGTCCACGATGTACAGACAGTCGATGTCGGAGGGGTCCGGCTTGTCGGTGAAGAAGCTGCCTGAGAGCCAGCATGCTGCGATCTCACCGACGACAGCACGCAAGACTCCGGTGATCTGCTGCCACTCGGCCCATATCGCTTCGCGATCGCCGGGCTTACCATTGACGTAGGCCGCCTTGGCCTCTTCTTCGGTGCAGACCCATCTCCCGTGTGGCAGCTGTCCATCCACGATGCTTGGTGGTGCCGTCACCTTGCCTCCCCTGTCACGGACCTAGGCTATGGGGCTGTCGCTCTCATCGCTATGGATCCAGAAATCCGCCCATGCCTGGATGGGTGTGCTCTCGATCGTGGGGTCGCTCAGTTGCCAGTGCGCGCGGGGCGGCGCGGGCCGCGACCGGCCGGAGAGCCGCAGCGCGGCCGGTGTCCGCCCGGCGCGGCGGGCCGCCTTTAAAGACGTGGAGAAAGTCCTCATCCGGGCGAACTGAGTTGTCCCGGGTTTGGCCGTTGCAAGCCGATGTCTGCGCGTATTGATATTTCTGGCCCGTTCGGGCTGTTTTATGTATGCGCGCAAGGTCTGGTGCTGTGACGGGCATGCCCACCTCCCCCTCTTCCAGCGCTGAGCAGGCCCGCCGTGCCATCGGCAACCGACTCCGCGAAGCGCCGCGCTGGACGTGTCGCCCCCTACGAGAAGAGGAGATCTCGCCCTGAGACGGGGGCGGCAGCGAGGTTGAAGGACCCTAGAAAGGGCTAGGGCTCCTACTCCCCCATTCCCGCGCTGTCGCCCTCACTCCGCTTGATGCGCTGCGCCGCCCGCCTCAGCGAACCGTTCGTTGAGTACGGCGCGGATATGCTCCCTTTCCTCCCTGTAAGCGGCCGACCCCGCCGGGGTCTTCATCGCCTGCCGTACTGTGCCGCCAGTAGCAGGATCCCCTCGGCGCGCTTGATGACCGCGCGGTCGATCATGCGGCTTTCGTGCGCGATCGCCCCGCTGCCGGCGCTGCGGCTGAGCGCGACGACTTGGTGCGCCCAGTCGACGTCGTCTTGGCTCGGCGTGAAGCCGTAGTTGACAACTGGTACCTGGGTCGGGTGGATACACAGCTTGCCCCGGAAGCCCTGCTCCCTAGCCCCATGAACCTGCACGGTGACCGCGTCGGTGGCTACCATCTCCAGGCAGATGCCGTCGATCGGCGGGTGGAGGTGCGCCCGCCGACTGGCCAGAACCATCAAGTTCCGAACGTGGACAAGGAGCGGGGCCTCCAGCCCGACACCGAGATCCATGGACAGGTCGA
Source organism: Sphaerisporangium sp. NPDC088356 (assembly GCF_040685555.1). Lineage (NCBI taxonomy): Bacteria > Bacillati > Actinomycetota > Actinomycetes > Streptosporangiales > Streptosporangiaceae > Sphaerisporangium > Sphaerisporangium sp. NPDC088356. The sequence continues at coordinate 3,647 of NZ_JBFBIK010000056.1, read as the reverse complement.
TGTGACCCAGCGCGAGCCGCACTACGGCGGGTTCGGCGGCGATGTCGGCCATCGCGTCGACGCCCTTGATCGTCTCGATGAGGGCGACGACAGGTACGTCTTGGGGAAACGCAGCGACCAGTGAACGGATCTGCTCGGGCGACTCTGCCTTGGGCACCACGATGGCGGTCGGTTTGGTACCGGCCAGCGCGCGCAGGTCCTCGTTAACGTACGGGGTGTCGACACCATTGACCCGGATGGCCGCCGGCTGCCCGGCGTCCAGGTGCTTTCGGCACGCGTCGCGCGCCAGCGCCTTCCATTGCGGGTCGACTGCGTCTTCCAGATCGATGAGCACCACGTCCGCGCCGCTGGTTGCCGCCTTACGGAATCGGTCGGGCCGGTCGCCGGGTACGAACAACCAGGAGCGCGCGTGGATTGCCGATACGGGGCCGGTCACGAACTCGCCGCCGATCCGACCAGCCAGTAGTCGGCCGTACCGAGGCGTACTGCGGCTGCGCGCAACCGTTCCTGGTTCACAACGTGCGCCGCATGGTAGCCCTCTGCGGGCGAGGACGCCTCGGGCCGGCCGACGTAGCCAAGCCTCGGGCCGGTCATCCCTGACTTGAGCAGTTCGTGCGCCACGTACCGCCAGGCACCCATGTTCTCCGGCTCCTCCTGGACCCAGACCACCTCTGACAACGAGGCGCAGCCGGCCAGCTCGCGGGCGATTTCCCGGCGGGGGAACGGGTAGAGCCGCTCTAGCCGGAGCAGCCGTACCCCGGGCGCGCCGGCGAGCAGCGGGGCGAGCTCCGCGCCGATCTTTCCGGAGCAGAGAACGAGCCGCCTCGCCTCTTCACGGGCGCAGCCGTACGCGAGAACCGGCTCGTATCGGGCGCCGACGAACTCCTGCACCGTCGACCGGGCGCTCTCGGAGCGCAGTAACGACTTCGGTGTCATGATGACCGTCGGCGCGGGTTCCTCGTTCAAGGCAGCCGACACCAGAGCCGCGAAGTACTGTTTGGCGGTGGTCGGGTTGAGCACCGAGGCGTTGTTGCGGGCGCAGAGCGTAAGGAACCGCTCCAACCGGGCCGAGGAGTGTTCAGGCCCGGCGCCCTCCCAACCATGCGGCAGCAGAAGGGCCAGCCGCCCGTCCCGGGACCACTTCTCCCGGCCGGCCATGACGAACTGGTCGAAGATGACCTGCGCGACATTGCCGAAATCACCAAACTGGGCCTCCCACAGCACCAGGGCGTGCGGAGCGGTGCGGGCGTACCCATACTCGTAACCGACGGTGGCGACCTCGGTTAACGGGGAGTTCGCCACGAGTATCGGACCATGCGCTGACTGGAGGCGCTGCCAGCGTTCACCGGTGAGCTCGTCGTGCAGCACCGCGTGCCGCTGGCTGAACGTACCCCGTTCGCAGTCCTCGCCGGTCAGCCGGACCGGGACGCCGGCCTCGCTGATCAGCCTGAGGGCGAGCAGTTCTCCCTGCGCCCAGTCGACGGTGCTGTCGGCCTGCCGGGTCTGGCGGGCGCGTTCGAACTGTCTGCGCAGCTTTGGGTGGGTGGCGAAGCCCTCTGGTGGGCTCTCCAGTTCGGTCAGAGCCTTCTCCACCCATGCCTCGTCGGCCTGGGCCAGCCAGGACTCCAGATTGGCCGAAGCGACTTCGCCGACAGGCGACGCTCGGCGGCGTTGGAGAGCCACGCCGGCCGGATCGGCCTTGACGTCCGCAAGTGCGGAAGCCAGCTGAGCGTGCGTGTCCGCCTGCGTCTCGCGCACGCGGCCGGGTGACACGGCGCGGTCGGCCACCAATGCCGTCTCGTAAAGTTCCGCGACCCGGGGGTGCTGGTCGACGGTCCGGTAGTACAGCGGCTGGGTGTAGCGCGGCTCATCGGATTCGTTGTGCCCGAGCCGGCGGTAGCCGAGTACATGGACCGCGATGTCGCGGCCGAACCGCCTCCGGTACCGGTGGGCGATACGGGCGGCGGTGAGCGCCCCGTCCACGTCGTCGGCGTCCACATGCAGCACCGGAATCCCGAAGCCGCGCACAACGTCGGTGGGCCAGCCGGTAGATCGCAGTTGGCCTGGGCCGGCGGTGAAGCCGAGCCGATTGTCCTGGATCACGTGGACCGCGCCGCCCACCGTGTAGGCATCCAGCGCGTGCAGGTTGAGCGTCTCGTACACGACGCCCTGACCGGTGAACGCCGCGTCACCATGAAAGAGCACCGGCATTGCCCGTGCCTGCGCAGCCGGGAGGGGAATTCCCCTGCGCACCATGTCGTCTTGGACGGCTCGAACGGCGCCGAGCGCCACCGGGGAAACGAACTCCAGATGGCTGGGGTTCTCTTCGAGGTACACGTCGACGACGTTCCCCGCCCGGCCTCGGTAGCGGCCGGCACCGCCCAGGTGCTGGCGCACATCGCCAGACCCCGACGTGTCCGGCGGTAGCGCGTCTGGCAGGAACTCCCGGAGGATCCGTTCGTACGGCCAGTTGAGCACGTGCGCCATGATGCTCAGGCGGCCGCGATGGGCCATCCCGATGAACACGCTTTCGGCCCGCTCGGCGGCCGCCTGCTCAGCGATCTCGGCCAACAGCACGACAGACGTGTCGAGACCCTCGACGGACAGCGTCTTCTGCCCCAGAAACTGCCGCTGTAGAAACCGTTCGAAGCTGTCGAGGCGGGCCAGCAACGTCAAAGCCGACCGGCGTGCGTCCGGCGTCGGGCGGTAGTCGTCTGCCTGCGCGATCACCTGGTCGAACCAGGCCCGTGCGTCCGGATCGGGTAGGTGTGCCGCCTCGATCTCGACGCCGTCGAATACGCGCCCGGGCCCACTGATCCGGGACGAGGGCTCCGCCCCGGCCGCACCACGGTGCCGTACCCGAGCCGGGGCGAGCTTGGCGGCGGGATTGTCGGCCGACGCGGCGGGCGTCAGTTCGTCGTCGAGCGCGGCGTAGAAATCGGCGCTCTGCAGCCTGCCTTGGAGGAAGGAGAGAAAGGCACCGGAGTCGCCGCCTTGGATGACGCGATGGTCGTACGTCGAGGTGACGGTTACGACCGGCGACACCGGAACACTGTTGGCCAGCAGCTCAAGGCCGGGCGGCACGCCTATGGTGCCGACGGCGACGATGGAGCCTGGGCCGACCGGAAGCCGCGGTATGCCGCTGGTTGAGCCGAACCGGCCGGTACTCGTCATGATGATGTTCGCCCCGCTGAGGTCCCGGAGGTCGACCCGGCCGGATCGGCACGCCTGCACCAGAGCTTCCAGCCGCTCCCGGAACTGGGTGAATGTCATCTGATCGGCGTCGCGGATCACCGGGACCAGGATCGTCCGGCCCTTCTCCGTCTCCAGGTCGACCGCGACTCCCAGGTGTACCGCCTGGTCGTCGACCCGCCACGTCCCGGCGTCGTCGCGCTCCAGCCGATGCCTCATCGCCGGGACATCCTCGACCAGTGTGCGTACGAGCGCGTGGCCGATCACGGCGGCGTACTGCAGTGGCCGGCCGGCCTTCTTGTGCCCGGCCCGCCACGACACCAACCGGTCGACGTTGAAGGTTCGGACTGTCGAGGCCGTCGGTACGGTGAGGCTGGCCTCCATATTGCGCGCCAAGGCGGCATCACGGCCGCGCAGGAGCCGGCTCTCCACGACACCGACCGCCAGGGGGCAAA
>NZ_JBFBIK010000055.1:0-46461 GCF_040685555.1 Sphaerisporangium sp. NPDC088356 | reverse complement strand
AGAGCGCTACCTTGACACGGTAGAGGCCACTGGTTCAATCCCAGTATCGCCCACCACCGGATCCCCAGGTCATCGGCCTGGGGATTCTGCTTTGGCGCGATGGTCTCTGACAGCTCTGTCGTTTCCCGGGAAATCACGAGTCGGCGCGCTCCGGCCGCGTGATCGAGCTGGAGACCACCTTCGCCTGGTGACCGGTGCGGCGGCGGGCAAGGCCGTTGTTGACCTCACGCCCACGCGTGGGCATCGTGGGGCGGGTGACCAGCGATGAGACGCGGGACGGAGTGCCGCTGACCAATCTCGGCCAGCCGCTGTTCGACGGTGCGAACGCGACGAAGCGAGATCTGGTCGACTACCTGGACGCGGTTCGCGACCGCATCATCCCGGTCCTGCGCGACCGGGCACTGTCGGTGATGCGCATACGGCCGGGCCAGCCCGCGTTCATGCAGAAGAACGTGCCCAAGTACACCCCCTCCTGGGTGCGGACGGTCACCGTGTGGGCGGAGGCCTCGCACCGGGAGGTGTCCTACGCCCTGTGCGACGACCGCCGTACCCTGCTGTGGTTCGCCAACCAGAGGGCGGTGGAGTACCACCCGGCGCTGTACCGCGGGGACCATGCCACCCATCTCGTGCTCGACCTCGACCCGCCGGAGGACAACGCGTTCCCGCTGGCCGTAGGGGCCGCTGGGCTGGTCCGCCAGGCCCTGGACGACGCCGGGCTGGCCGGCGCGGTGAAGACCAGCGGCGCCAAGGGCCTGCACGTGTTCGTGCCCGTGGTGCAGGGGATCTCACCTGAGGACCTGGCCGCGGCCACCCGCGCCCTGGCCGTCCGCGCCGAACGCGTCGACCCCGCGCTCGCCACCACGGCGTTCATCCGCGAGGACCGCGAGGGCAAGGTTTTCCTCGACTCCACCCGGGCCGGCGGGGCCACGGTGGTGGCCGCCTACAGCCCGCGCATCCGGCCGGACGCGCCGGTCTCCTTCCCCGTGACGTGGGAGGACCTCGACCGGGTCACCCCGGCCGACTTCACCATCCGCACCGCGGCGGGGCTGCTGGGCGACGGCGATCCCTGGGCCGAGCTCATGCCGGAGCCTCAGCGGCTACCCGCAGACCTGGTCGAGGAGGGGCACACGATCCCGGTGGCCCGCGTCCAGGCGATGCACGAGGGCAAGCGCCGCGCCCGCGCCCGGCGCGGCGAGTGACCACCGGCGGGCCCGTCCGTAGTCCACCGACCTACGCAAAGTAGCCAGGAGTAGGCCAGGCCGGCGCGGCTGCGCGACCGGGTGCCGGCCGAGGCGGGCGGCGACCCGCTCTGTCCTACGGTTGCAGCTCCAGGTAGTCGACGTTGGGGCCGCCGGCGGAGGTGGTGGCCGTCGCGCGGACGGTGTTGGTCCCGGCGGTGAGGTTCACGGTGAGCGTCCTGGTCTGCCAGGTGGTCCAGGCGCCCGTCCCGGCGAAGGACACCCCGCCTGCGGCAAGGGCGCCGTTGACCGCGACGTCCATCGGCCGGTTGGTCGTCGTGCCGTTGGCGTAGCGCAGCCGGAGCGTCACCGGCCCCGCGGTCGCCGCGGTGACGGTCCACTGCACATAGGCACCGCCGGCGTTGTCGTAGTTGACGAAACCGGTGCCGGAGTACCCGGCGTGGTTGGACTCGACGACGGCACGGGAGATCGTCGCGTTCTCCGCCTCGTACCTGCCGCTCGGCGCGCCACCGCTCCACGGCACCTGCGGAGAACGGTAGAAGTCGATGCCCATGACGGTCCAGCGCGGGGCCTGGGCGCCGAGGCGCAGGCGGAAGGCGTCCCAGCCGTGCGTCGACCAGGGCGACCAGCCGAGCTCGGCGATGGCCGGCAGGCGGGGGAACGCCATGTACTCCAGGTCGTCCTCGGTGACGATCGTCTCGGTCCACATGGGCGCCTCGACGCCGAGCACGGCCGAGGCCGGCACCCCGCTCAGGTAGGAGCCGGGATTCCACTCGTAGGCGGTCTGCACCTCTATGTAGCCCGCCCAGTTCAGCCCGAGCGTGGTCTGCGAGGTGTACTTCATGTCGAGGTACGCCTTGTTCGCCGGGGACATGACGACCTTCGCGCCCAGCGACACCGCGTTGGTGACCAGCGCGTCGGAGGTGGTCAGACCCCAGTACTGCACGACACGCCCAGGCGAGTGCTGAACCGCCGAGGCCCCCATCTGGTGCCAGCCCATGACGGTCTTGCCCGTGCCGGTCACCAGGGGCTGGACGCGGTTCATGAACGTCGCGTACTGCGCGGCCGAGGTCGCGCTCGCCTCGTCCCCGCCGATGTGGAGGTACGGGCCGGGGGTCATCGCCGCCAGCTCGGCCAGCACGCCGCCGACGAACGTGTAGGTGTTCTCCTTGGACGTGCAGAGCGAGCTGAACCCGACGTTGGTCCCCGTGTAGAGCGGTGGCGCGACGCCGTCGCAGTTCAGCTCGGCGTACGAGGCGAGCGCGGCGTTGGTGTGCCCCGGCATGTCGATCTCCGGGACGATCGTGACGTACCGCTGCGCCGCGTACGCGACGATGTCCTGGTACTGCGCCTTGGTGTAGTAGCCGCCCGCGCCGCCGCCGACCTGGGTGCCGCCTCCGTAGGTGGCGAGGCGCGGCCAGGCGTCGACGACGATGCGCCAGCCCTGGTCGTCCGACAGGTGCAGGTGCAGGTAGTTCACCTTGTAGAGCGCGATCCTGTCGATGTACTGCTTGACCGTCGCCGGGGGGTGGAAGTGCCGCGCGACGTCGAGCATCGCGCCCCGGTAGGCGAACCTCGGGGAGTCGACGATGCGCCCGCCCGGCACCGTCCAGGGAACCGAGCGGACCGCGGGGCTCTCGATCTCGGCGGGCAGGAGCTGGCGTAGCGTCTGCACCCCGTTGAAGAGCCCGTTGGCGGTCTGCGCCCGGATCACCACCGCGCCGGAGGTGACGTCCAGCTGGTACCCCTGCGAGCCCACGCTGGGATCGGCCCCAGCGAGCAGGAGCGAGATGCCGGAGGTGGGGGTACCCGACGCCGGGGACACCGGCAGCGCGTACCCGGTCGAGGGGCGCAGGACGCCGGCCAGGTAGGCGCCGACGTCGGCGGCGGGAGCCGAACCGGACTGCGTGAAGATCCCCGCTCCGGACGGCAGCGTGTACGTCGTGCCGGCGGCGGGCTGCACCGAGGCCGGGGCCGGGATGACGTCGCTCATGGAGGCGGCCTCGGCGGGCGGCGCCCCGGCGACCGCCACCAGACCGGCCCCCGCCGCGAGCAGAGCGACCCCCGCGAGCATGCCCCACCTGGAGCGCCAACGAAGAACCATGCCGGGCGAGACGGAGAGGCTCACAACGTCCTCCGCAGGCGAAAGAGGCGAATTAAATAGTAAGCCTTACTTACAGAAGCGACCCCGTCAAGGAGTGTTCCAGGCTCCACCACGCACTGGTTCACGGGACGCCTCACGCGGCGAACTCGTTCGCGTCCTCGACCGGGGCGGCCACGCGCCCCGCGCCCTTGGGCCGGCGCAGCGCCGTGAAGGCGACGACGAGGGCGGCGGCGATTGTGTTCCGACCTACTTTGCCGGGTGGCGCGCCCTCCTGACCACCTGGGGACTGTCCGCCGGGGTGGCGAGATGCCCGGTGACCAGGCGGTTCAGGGCGCGCAGGAAGATCTCGCGCTCCTCCTCGGGGAGCGCGCCCAGCGTCTCCTCGTGAACGCGGTCGACGATCTCCTGGCTCCGCACGGCGACCCGGGCGCCCTTTTCGGTGACCGCGATGATGCGGGCCCGCCGGTCCTTGCCGGAGGGGCGGCGCTCGGCGAGGCCGGCCTCCTCCAGGGCGTCGACCGTCACCACCATCGTGGTCTTGTCCATGTCGCCGATCTCCGCGAGCTGGATCTGCGTGCGCTCCTCCTCAAGGGCGTGGACCAGCACGCAGTGCATGCGCGCCGTCAGCCCGATCTCGGCGAGCGCCGCCGCCATGCGGGTGCGCAGGACATGGCCGGTGTGGTCGAGCAGGAACGACAGGTCCGGTTTCGTGCGGGCGGGCGCCATGGCGGTCATGCCCGCCAGCATAACAATTCGATCCGTGACGGATTATCCAGCAGATGACGCATCGGCCGTGGCGCCGTCCTCGGGCGGCTTCGCTGAGAAGATGTGAGCGTTGCCGGCTCCCGGTGTGACCGCTTCGCGGGGGTGCGGCACCCTGGGCGTCGGGGCATGGTGGAGGAGGTCGGCGTGAGCGAGGCACTGCCCGTCATCGACGTGACGGCTCTGATGGGCCGGGGCACGGCCCCGGCCCGGTCGGGAGCGGGCACGGCCCCGGCCGGTGATCCCGGCGGGAGGGGCGGCACGTCCGCCGAGCGGGCCGCGGCGGAGATCGGGGACGCCTGCCGGGAGAGCGGCTTCTTCTACCTGACCGGACACGGCGTGCCCGACCGGCTCCTCCAGGAGCTGGACTCCGCCGCGCGCCGGTTCTTCGCCCTGCCGCTCGACCGGAAGATGGAGATCTCGATGGAGAAGGGCGGCCGGGCGTGGCGGGGGTTCTTCCCCGTCGGCGCGGAGCTCACCTCGGGACGGCCTGACCTGAAGGAAGGGATCTACTTCAGCACCGAGTCGGCGGCGGACGACCCGCGCCCGCTGCACGGCCGCAACCTGTTCCCCGAGCAGGTGCCCGAGCTGGGCCGGGCCGTCTCGGCGTACCTCGGCGAGCTCACCGAGGTCGCCCAGGGCGTGATGCGCGGCATCGCCCTGAGCCTCGGCCTGGCGGAGGACTACTTCGCCACCGGCTACACCGCCGACCCGACCATCCTTTTCCGGATATTTCACTACCCGCCCGTCCCGCCGGAGGCGGACGGCTGGGGGGTCGGCGAGCACACCGACTACGGCCTGCTGACCCTCCTCCTACAGGACGGCAACGGCGGCCTGCAGGTGCACGGCAGGAACGGATGGATCGACGCCCCGCCGATCCCCGGCACGTTCGTGTGCAACATCGGCGACATGCTCGACAAGCTGACCGGCTCCCACTACCGGTCGACGCCCCACCGGGTCCGCAACCTCAGCGGGCGAAGCCGCCTGTCGTTCCCGTTCTTCTTCGACCCCGGCTGGGACGCCGAGGTGCCGCCGCTCCCCGCGCTGCCGTTCAGGGAGGGAGGCCGTCCCCGCTGGGACGGCCAGGACCTGCGCGCCTTCACGGGAACCTACGGCGACTACCTCACCGCCAAGGTCGCCAAGGTCTTCCCCCGGCTGACGTCCGAGGTCCTGGACGGTTCGGACCCGGCCTGAGCGGGCGGGCGGAAAACCCGAGGCGCAGGCCGGAGCCCTGGACGTGGACCTAGGCGGGTGTGATCGGCAGGAGCACGCGGAACCGGGTGTCGCCCGGTGAGGACTCCACCCGGATGTCCCCATGGTGCTTCTTGACAATGATCCGGTAGGAGATGTCCAGCCCGAGCCCGGTGCCCTCGCCGACCGCCTTGGTGGTGAAGAACGGCTCGAAGATGCGCGGCCGGATCTCGGCGGGGATGCCCGGCCCGGTGTCGGCGATCTCGACGAAGATGCGGTCGGCCTCGTGCCCGGTGCGCAGGGTGAGGGTGCCGCCCTCGGGACGCATCGCCGCGAAGGCGTTGTCGATCAGGTTGGTCCACACCTGGTTCAGCTCGGCGGCGTACGCGGGGACCAGCGGCACGGTGCGGTCGTACTCCTTGACCGTGCGCACCCCCTTGGGGGTCTTGGCCTGCATCATCGTCAGCGTGGCGTCGAGCAGGTCGTGCACGTCGACGGTCTGGTACGGGGCCCGGTCGAGCTGGGAGTACTGCTTGGCCGCCGAGACCAGCGCGGAGACGCGGGTGACGGCGTCGTCGATCTCCCCCATCAGCAGCTCGGTCTCGATCGTGTAGGTGAGCCACCGCACGGCCGCCTCGAGGTTCTCCCCGCCCACAGCGCCGGTGATCTGCTCCAGCCACCGCACGTCGATGCCGCCGGCCACCAGCGTGGGAGCGAGCTCCCACCCGCCGGTGACGTCGTGGTCGTCGAGCCAGTCGCCGAGCTCGTCCTCGGCGTCGGCGGTGGCCATGGCCGACAGGGGCGGAGCGCTCGCGGCCCGCTTGACCGCGTCCTCCTGCAGCTCGACCAGGTCGTGCAGCCTGGTGCCGTCGAGCCGCCCGTCGGCGATCATGGCGAGCTTGTGGCGCATGCCGGCGACCCGCTCGCGCAGCACGGCGGTGGCCCGTACGGCGGCCGCGGCGGGGTTGTTCAGCTCGTGGGTCAGCCCGGCCGACAGCGAGCCGAGCGCGAGCAGCCGCTCGCGCTCCCCGACGATCGTCTGGTTGGCGCGCATGCCGAAGAACATGCCCTCCAGCAGGTGCGTCGCCATCGGGAACCACTCGCGCAGCGACTTGGCGAGGACCGTGGCGGGCAGCGCGAACAGCTCGACGTCGCTGATCGCGTGCAGGCTGCTGGAGTAGCTCTGGCCGACCTCGTCCCCGAGGTAGGCCTGCATGGCGCCCGCGTACACGCCCCGCTGCTCGGTGCGGGTGACCTCGACCTCGTCACCCCGGATGCGCCGGGTCATCGCGACCGTGCCGCTGAGCAGCTGGTAGAAGCAGGTGGCCGGCTCGCCTTCCTGGAAGACCGTGGTGCCCCCGCGCCAGCGCTCCACCCGCCCGTGCTCGACGAACCTCGCGAGCTGGGAGTCGTCGAGCGACTCGAACAGGAACAGCGTGCGCAGCTCGTCGGCGGTCAAGCGATCGCCGCCCGTGTCACCGCGCCCGGCGGTATCGGCCGGCTCGGTCATTGGGCCTCCAGGTAACGGTGGATCAGCGAGACGGCCATCGCGCCCTCGCCCACGGCGGACGCTACACGCTTGACCGAATCGGCCCGCACGTCGCCCGCGGCGAAGACGCCCGGCATGCTCGACTCCAGATGGTAGGGGTCGCGGGGAAGCGACCACCCCGGCGGCCGCTGCCCGTCGGCGAGCAGGTCGGGCCCGGTGAGCACGAAACCCCGCTCGTCGCGGACGACCGCCTTGTCGAGCCACTCGGTGCGCGGCTCGGCGCCGATGAAGATGAACAGCCACGAGGTGTCGACCGTGCGCACCTGCCCGGAGCGCGGGTCGCACAGCGACAGGCGTTCGAGGTGGCCGTCGCCCTCGGCGGACACCACCTGGCTGTGCGGGTGGACCTCGATGTTCTCGTTGTCCTGGATCTGGTCGATCAGGTACTGCGACATCGACTGCCGGAGGTCCCCGCCCCGGATGAGAATGTGCACGCGCCGGGCGTAACGGGAGAAGTGCACGGCCGCCTGCCCGGCGGAGTTGGCCCCTCCGACGATGTAGACCTCCTCGCCGGCGCAGCTCGGGGCCTCGGTGGACGCCGAGCCGTAGAAGACGCCGCGGCCGGTGAGCTCGGCCAGGCCCGGCGCCTCCAGCATGCGGTAGGAGACCCCGGTGGCGAGCACGACCGTGTGGGCGGCGACGACGCTGCCGTCGCCGAAGCGGAGCAGCCTGGTCGACCCCCCGGACTCCAGGGCGACGACCTCACGGGTGGTGAGGATCTCGGCACCGAACTTCTGTGCCTGCCGGCGGGCGCGGTCGGTCAGCTGCGCGCCCGACACCCCGTCGGGGAAGCCGAGGTAGTTCTCGATGCGGCTGCTCTGCCCGGCCTGCCCGCCGGTCGCGCGCTGCTCCAGCAGCACGGTGCGCAGCCCCTCCGACGCGCCGTACACCGCCGCGCCCAGGCCGGCCGGGCCCGCGCCGACGACGACCAGGTCATAGAAGTCCTCGGCCGGGGTGGTGGTCAGCCCGACGTGGGCGGCGAGGTCGGTCTCGGTGGGCTTGACCAGCGACGTGCCGTCCGGCGTGACCACCAGCGGGACGTCGTCCACGGTCAGGCCCGCCGCCGACAGCAGGCGGCCGCCCTCGGCCTCGTCGGCCAGCATCCAGCGGTACGGGACGAGGTTGCGGGCGAGGAAGTCGCGGACCGCGAACGAGGGGGCCGACCAGCGGTGCCCGACGACGCGGGTCTCGGTGATCGTCTCGTCGGGCGCGGCGAGCCAGGCGTCGAGCATCGAGTCGACCACCGGGTAAAGCTTCTCCTCCGGCGGGTTCCAGGGCTTCAGCAGGTAGTGGTCGAGGTCGACGATGTTGATCGCGTCGATGGCCGCGTCGGTGTCGGCGTACGCGGTGAGCAGGACGCGGCGGGCTCGCGGGAAGATGTCCATCGCGGCCTCGAGGAACTGGATGCCGTTCATCTGCGGCATCCGGTAGTCGGCGAGCAGCACGGCGACCTGCTCACCACGCAGCTTGATCTCGCGCAGCGCGTCCAGGGCGGCCGCGCCTGAGTCGGCGCGCACGACACGGTAGCGGTCACCGTAACGGCGCCGGACATCTCGGGCCACTGACCGGGAGACGGCCGGGTCGTCGTCAACGGTCAGAATTGCCGGGTTTGCCATGGAATCAATGAAATCATGCCCCCGGGTAAAGGCGGCCATACGCGGGGGACGACGGAGGATTACGGCGAGAGACTTGTCAATGGACAAAGGGGGGGCCCGGATTCCCAGTCCACGGCAAGCCGGATCCAAGAGAAGCGCGCGAGGATCGCGCCATGACGCATCCGACGACATCCGGCTGGGCGATCGGGAGGGGCCGCACCCCCGGTCTCATGGGCATGTACATCCTCTTCGTCTGCTGGGTGGTCCTGGGGCTCGTGCCGGTGCTGTTCTCGAGCCACGACCTGGAGCTGGCGCTGGGCAGGACCGGGGCGCCCGGCCGCCTCACCGTCGTCTCCTGCCGGGCCCTCGGCGAGGGCCGCCACGACTGCAGGGGCAGGTTCGTCCCCGACGACGACTCCCTGCGTACGACCGTCGTGCGGGCGGCGCCCGAGTCCGAGGTGGGCCAGTCCTTCCGCGGACGGCTCGACGTGGAGACCGACCACGTGGTCCGTACGGGCACCGCAGGGGTGCTGGCCCAGTTCGCGCTCATCGGCCTCACCCCGCTGGTCTACGCGGGGCTGCCGTACTCGGTGATGTTCGCGCTGGGCGTCAGGCGGGGGCGCAGGACGACGGGGGTCGCCGGCCTGGTCGTCGCCTGCGCGTCCCTGGTGCTGGCCGTGGCCGGGATGGTCGCCGCCTACGCCTGAGGCGCCGCGTTGTCGGTAGAGTCACAGGCGATGTCCACGCACACGATCACCACGCAGTGGGACGAGATCCCCGACGACGCCGACGATCTGGCCCTGGTCGAGGGAGGCGCGTTCCGCACGTTCCGCTGCGCGTGCGGCACCCCGCTGCCCAACCGGGTGGCCGCCGAGCTGCACGCCAGCGAGACCAACCAGTGCACCGCCTGCCTCGGGTCCGCCGACGAGGAGCTCGTCCCCGGCTTCGTACGGCGCTGCCCGGCCTGTGCCGCCACGGGCCGGCGCAACGTGCAGCTCGTGTGGGAGGTCGCCCACAGCGAGGCCGAGCAGGTGATCACGCTCGGGCTCGTGCGCGGCCTGGTCGACGGCTTCACCGGCCCGTTCAGGCTGTCGGAGGTCGCGGACGCGACCCGCATGGCCCTCGGTCTGCCGGTCGGCCGCCTCCCGGTCGGGCCCCGCGTGCGCGATCTGCTGCGCGAGCTGGAGGCGGCCGGCGAGCTGGTCATGCTCTCGGCCCCCGACGAGCTCCTGCGGGGCCCTTCAGTGGTCCTTTACAAGGACCCCCAGTGGCAGCGGGTCCCCGAGACCTCCGCCCAGGGCCTCACCTGATCACGCCTCGCTGACCGCCGCCCTGGCCCGGACGGGGTCCCCGGCCGCGAGCGCGAGCCGCGCGTGCTCCTCGCACGCGGCCATCGAGTGGCGGCCCAGCGCCTCGCGTACGCCCGGCACGCTCGGGGCGGCCATCGACAGGCTGCCGACCCCGAGCCCCACCAGCACCGTGGCGAGGAGCGGGTCGGCGGCGGCCTCGCCGCACACGCCCACGGGCTTGGAGGCCTCCCGTCCCGCCTCGCCGCACATGGCGATCAGCCGGAGCAGGGCGGGCTGCCAGGGGTCGAGGAGGTCGGCGAGGTCCCCATGCTGCCGGTCGGCGGCGAAGGCGTACTGCCCGAGGTCGTTGGTGCCGATGCTGAGGAAGTCGACCTCCTCCAGCAGGCGCCGGGCGTGCAGCGCGGCGGCGGGCACCTCGACCATCACCCCGACGTGGCGAAGTCCGCGCGCGCGGGCCCGCTCGGCGAAGCCGGCCGCCTCTCCCACGGTGCTGACCATGGGCGCCATCACCCAGGCCTCGGCGCCGCTCGCGCGACCGGCCTCGGCGATGGCGTCGAGTTGGACGTCGAGGATCTCGGGCTGGATCCTGCTGGTGCGCAGCCCCCGCACGCCGAGAGCCGGGTTGGACTCGTCGGGGAGGCGCAGGAATGGCAGGGGCTTGTCCGAGCCCGCGTCAAGGGTCCTGATCACCACCCGCCGTCCCGGCATCGCCTGGAGCACCGCCGTGTAGGCGGCGACCTGCTCCTCGTAGGAGGGGGCGGCACGGCGGTCCAGGAACAGGAACTCCGTGCGGAACAGGCCGACCCCCTCGGCGTCGCCGTGCCCGAGGTCGTGCGCCGAGCCGATGTTGAGCAGCAGCGGCACCGGATGCCCGTCGGCGGTCCGCCCTGGGCCGTGGCCGGTGGCCCGGCGGTCGCGCGCCGCCACGGCCTCGCACTGGATCCCGGCGGCGACCTCCTCCCCCACGCCGACCTCGACTTCGCCGCTCGCCCCGTCGACGGAGATCCACGTCCCGTCGCCGATGTCCGCGGCGGCGCGGCACGCCACCACGGCGGGCAGGCCGAAGGTCCGGGCGAGGATGGCGGTGTGGCTGGTCGGGCCGCCCTTCTCGGTGACGAGCGCGAGCACGGTGCCGGTGTCGAGGTTCGCGGTGTCGGCGGGCGCGAGGTCGTCGGCGATCAGGATGTACGGGTGGCCGGGGTCGGGCACGCCGGGCATGGGCAGGCCCAGTACGGCCGCGACGGCGCGGTTGCGGATGTCGTCCAGGTCGCCCGCGCGCTCGGCGAAGTAGCCGCCCGCCGCGATGAGCGCCTCACGGTGGTGCGCGCACGCGGCGTCGACGGCGTGCGCGGCGCCGAGCCCCGACCCGACCCCCTCCTCGACGGACTCGCGCAGGGATGGGTCGGCCGCCATGAGGCTCTGCGCCTCCAGGATCGCCCGCGCGTCCAGGTTCGACGCCTTGGCGGCGTACCCCTCCAGGTACTCCGCGACGGCGTCCAGCGCCCCGGTCGCGAGCCCGATCTCGCGCGCCGCGTCGGTGACCGGCGCCGCGGGCGGCAGCACCGGGGGCCTGGCCATGCGGTGCGCCCGGCCCGCCGCGCGCCCGGGACTGACCCCGAGCCCTCGCACGATCTCAGGCATCGGCCGGCTCCTCCGCGTCCAGGTCGCGCGACAGCAGCTCGGCCAGGGCCGAAAGGGCCTCCTCCGCCCCTGGCCCGTCGGCCTGCAGGGTCACCTCCGTGCCCTGCCGCGCGCCCAGGGCCAGCACCCCGAGCATGCTGGTGGCGGGCACGGACGGCTTGTCGCCGGCCCGGACGCGCACGGCGACGCCCTGCCGGGCCGCCGCCTGGACGAAGATCTTCGCGGGCCTGGCGTGCAGGCCGCTGCGGGAGGCGATGGTGACGGTCTTCTCTGGCATGGCCGGCTTCCTTAGGGTTCGACGGTGACCTTGATCGCCGTGCCTCGGCTGACGATGTCGATGCCTTCCAGGACCTCCGCGAGGGGGATCCGGTGGGTGATGAGGTCGCTGACCGGGACGGCCCCGGTGGCGATCAGGTCGAGCGCCCTGGCGTTGTGCAGGGGGCTCGACCCGTTGGCGCCGACGATGGTCAGCTCGCGGTAGTGCACGAGGTTGGAGTCGAGCGCGATGATCGGGTCGTCCTTGGGCAGGCCGCCGAAGAAGCTGATCCGGCCCTGGCGCGCGGCCATCTGGAGCGCCTGCTGCTGGGCGGCGCCGGACGCGGCGGCCGTGATGACCACGTCGGCGCCCCGGCCGCCGGTCAGCTTGAGCACCTCGTCGACGACGTCGGCGTCCCGGCCGCTGATCACCGCGTCCGGTCGTACGCGCTCGGCGGCCATGGCGAGCCTGTCGGGGTTCAGGTCGGCCAGGAAGACCCGCCCGGCCCCGCGCGACCGGGCGAGCCGCACGTGCAGGCAGCCGATGGGACCGGCCCCGAGGATGACCACGTCGTCCCCGTCCCCGACGCGGGCCAGCTCCTGCCCGTTGAGCACGCAGGCGAGCGGCTCGGCGACCGAGGCCTCGGCGAAACCGACGCCGTCGGGGATCCGGTTGAGGCCGTCGACGGCCAGAACCTTGGCGGGCACGATGGTGTACTCGGCGAAGCCGCCGTCGTAGTGGTAGCCCATCGACTCCTGGTTGGGGCAGACGGTCATCCTGCCGCGCAGGCACTCCTCGCAGCCGCCGCACGGGATCGCGGCGATGACCTGGACCCGGTCGCCCGCCGCCCAGCCCGCGACCCCCTCCCCCACCTCGGCGATCTCGCCGGCGATCTCGTGGCCCATGACGCGTGGCGGGCGGATGTGGTGGTGGCCGTGCTTGAAGATCTTGACGTCGGTGCCGCAGGTGGAGCAGTTGCGGACGCGGATCTTGACCTCTCCGGGCCCCGGCGAGGGCTCGGGCGCGTCCTCCACGCGGATGTCACCGGGGGCGTGGAAGCGGGCGACCTTCACTCGGGCGTTTCCTCTCTCAGGGGCGGCCCGCTCACCGGGAGCGGGGTCGCGTCGTCTTCTTCTGTCACAGGCCGCAGGAGCCTGACCACGTCATCGACCTCGGTGGCCTCACGCAGGGCCTTCGCGCGCTCGGGATCCAGCAGGATCTGCGCCAGCTCGGACAGCAGCTCCACGTGGCCGTCGCCCCGGGCGGCGATGCCGATGCACAGCTCGACGGGGAATCCGTCCCAGTCGACGCCGCCGGGGAAGCGCACGACGCTGATGGCGTCGTGGTGGACGGCGTCCTTGCCCGCGAGCGTGCCGTGCGGGATCGCGACGCCCTCTCCGACATAGGTCGAGATGGACCGCTCACGGTCGATCATCGTGCCGATGTAGGACTCGTCGACGGCGCCCACGTCGAGCAGCGCCTGGCCGCACTGCCGGATCGCGTCGTCGCGCGATCCGGCCTCGGCCCGGAGCCGTATGGCCCTCGGGTCCAGCGGCAGCGGCGCCGCGTCAGGCATCGACCGTGCCGCCGTTCTTCATCGTGCCGACGAGCTTGGTCACGGCCGGGTCGCCGATGAAGAGCTGGAACGGCACGAGCACGGTGCCCGGAGCGGAGGCCCTCGCCCGCTCGGCCAGCCCCGCGTGGCAGACGATGACGTCGGCGTCGGCGGGGATCGAGTTGACCGGCGTGTGCTCCACCACGACCGGGAGCCCCTTCAGGGACTTGCGGAGCTGGGTGGCGAGCATGACGCTGCTGCCCATGCCCGCGTCGCAGGCGACGATGATCTTCTTGACGTCCTTGCTGTCGATACTCGGCATCTTGGTCACACCTCTCTGATGACGGGCTGGGCGTGCTTGTCGCCGTCCAGGCCGGGCGCGGGGTCGAGCGCGGTGGTCTGGCCCGGCCGCTCGGCGGAGGCGCCGGGCGCGGCGGCCAGGTCCGGCCGCCCGGCGGAGGCGTCCGGCGCGGTGGCGGGCTCGTCCCCGGTGGCGGGCTCGTCCCCGGTGGCGGGCTCGTCGCCGTTGGCACGGCCGAAGCCGAGCAGCGCCGAGGCGACGGCGAAGGAGACCGCGGTGGCGACGAGGACCCCGGCGAGGACGCCGAAGTAGCCACCCCTGGGCGTGACGGCCATGTAGGCGAAGATGCTACCCGGCGCGGGGGTGGCGACCAGGCCGGCGCCCGTGATCATGAAGACCCCGATGCCGGACGCGCCGCCCGCGATCACCGCGAGGATGAGCCGCGGCTTCATGAGCACATACGGGAAGTAGATCTCGTGGATGCCGCCGAGGAAGTGGATGATCATCGCGGCGGGAGTGCTCGGCCGCAGCAGGCGCGGGCCGAAGAACAGGTAGGCGAGGAGCAGGCCCAGACCGGGGCCGGGGTTGGACTCCAGCATGAACAGGATGGACTTGCCGGACTTGACCGCCTCCGCGACGCCGAGCGGGCCGAGGACGCCGTGGTTGATCGCGTTGTTGAGGAAAAGCACCTTGGCCGGCTCGATGAGCACCGAGGCGAGCGGGAGCAGCCCGTGGCCGACCAGCCACGAGACGGCGTGGCCGGCCGCGGTGGTGACCGCCTCGACGACCGGGCCGATGCCCCACATGCCGAGGACGGCCATCCCCGCGCCCACGATGCCGGCGCTGAAGTTGTCCACCAGCATCTCGAACCCGGCCTTGGTCCGCTCTTGGATGAAGCCGTCGACCTGCTTGATGACGAAGGCGGCGAGCGGCCCGATGATCATGGCGCCGAGGAACATCGGGACGTCGGCCCCGACCACGACGCCCATCGTGGCGACCGCGCCCACGACGGCGCCGCGCTGGCCGTGCACCATGCGCCCGCCGGTGTACCCGATCAGGATGGGGAGCAGGGTGCTGATCATCGGGCCGACCAGCTCCGCGAGTGCCTTGTTGGGCAGCCAGCCGGTCGGGATGAACAGGGCGGTGATCAGGCCCCAGGCGATGAACGCGCCGATGTTGGGCATGATCATGCCGGCGAGGTGACCGCCGAAGCGCTGGATGGTCGCCTTGACACCGGTTCCATGAACCGTGGGGGTATAGCTGTCGGCCATGTGTGGTTGCTCCTTCCGGGGCGGCCGGCGTGAGGCCGGCGGGGGGGTGGAAAAGCGCCGTCTAGTCCCCGGACGTCAACGGCTTGGCTGGATCGGGTTCGAGGATGCGGACGCCGCCCCTGTCGATGTCGGCGGGCGACGGCATCCGGCTGCCCGGTAGTGACACCGCGGCCGACGCCCAGGCCAGGGCCTCGACGAGGGCCGCCTCGCCGCGGGCTCCCCCGGCCAGGAACCCCGCGAGCATGGCGTCGCCCGCGCCGACGGTGCTGCGCGGCTCGCGCACCGGGCACTGGCCGTACCAGGCCCGGCCGTCCTCGACGAGGACCGCGCCGTCGGGGCCGAGGCTCGCGAGGACGGACCTCGCGCCGAGGGCCAGCAGCTTGCCCGCCGCGTCGATCGCGTCCCCCAGCGACGCGATGGACGTGCCGGTGGCCTCGGCGAGCTCCTCACGGTTGGGCTTGACCAGGGCGGGCGCCGAGGCGAGCGCCGACACCAGCGCGGGACCGCTGGTGTCGACCGCGACGTTGATGCCCGCCCGCGTGAACCGCCGGCACAGGCGGGCGTACATGTCGACCGGGACGCCCGGCGGGAGGCTTCCGGAGGCGACCACCCAGTCGGCCGACTCGGCGGCGCTGAGCACCGCGTCGGCGACGGCGTCCAGCTCGTCGGCCGAGAGCGCCGTGCCGGGTTCGTTGATCTTGGTGATGGTGCCGTCGGGTTCGGCGAGCGCGACGTTGGACCGCGTGGGCCCGGCTACCGGCACGGTGATCATCTGGATGCCCTCCTCGGAGAGCAGGCTGACGAGCTGACGCCCCTCGGCGCCTCCGTAGGGGACGATCGCGCACGACCTGACCTGGTTGGCCAGCAGCGCCCGGCACACGTTGACCCCCTTGCCGCCGGGGTCGAGGTGGGCGGTGGCGGCGCGCATGACCGTGCCCCGCGCGAGGGTCGCGATCTCTATCGTGCGATCGAGGCTCGGGTTGAGCGTCAGGGTGAGGATCACGCCCGTACCACCTCAGGACCGGCTTGCACCACGTCGGACACCGTCGCGGGGTCGATGCCGGTGTCGGTGATGACCATGTCGATCTCCGACATCGACGCGAACCGCGCGAGGTAGGTGTCGCCGAACTTGGTGTGGTCGGCGAGCAGCACGCTGCGCTTGGCGGCCTTGATCATCGCTCGCTTTATGGCCGCCTCCGCGGGGTCGGGCGTCGTGAGGCCCCTGGCCACCGAGCAGCCGTTCGCCGCCATGAAGGCCACGTCCACGTTGAGCCGGGAGAGCGGGCGCAGCGCCCAGTCGTCGACGGTGGCGAGCGTGCGCCCCCGTACCCGGCCGCCGAGCATGATCACGTTCAGGTTCGCACGAGTGGCCAGCACGGTGGCGAGGGGCGGGGAGTTGACGATCACGGTGAGCTCCCGGTCGGCGGGCAGGACCTGCACCAGCCGGCCGGTCGTGGTGCCCGCGTCGATGATGATCGCGCCGTCCTCCGGCAGCTCCGCCACCGCGGCCTTGGCGATGCGCTCCTTCTCGGCCGTCATGACCTCGTCACGGGTGGCCAGCGCCGGCTCGAAGCCCAGCCGCTCGACCGGGATGGCGCCGCCGTGCACGCGGCGCAACACGCCCGCACGCTCAAGAACAGTCAGGTCGCGGCGGATGGTCTCGGTGGTGACCGAGAACTCCTCGCCCAGCGTCACCACGTCCACCCTGCCGATGGCCCGTGCCCGACGCAGGATCTCCTGCTGCCGCTCCTCGGCGTACATCGTGTTGATTCACCGCCGTTTCCAGTTGGTTTCGTCTTTGTTTATACCCAGCCTTGTTGAGACGTCAAGGATTTTCCGGCATCCGGCTCGTAGCCTCCGCGAAAGTAGGCGTAGACCTACGAAACAGACGGTGAAGCCCACGGCAGGAGGAACGATGACGAGATCTGCGTGACGGGAGCCTCCGGCAAGCTCGGCCAGGCCGTCGTGGCGGACCTGCTCGACCACGGCCGCTAGGCTTCACGCCGCGGCACTCCCGGCGCGACCACATGTGACCGCCTGACGCCCTCAGACCCGGGAAAGCGCCAGCGTGAGCAGGGCTGTGCCTCCCCCGGCGACGGCCCCGGCGGCGACCTGGGCGATCGTGTGGTGCGCCAGCCGTACGCGGGCCCAGCACACGACCGCGACGACCACCGCCCCGGCGGCCAGCGTCGGCACCGCCGGCAGGACGCGGGCGAGCACCAGCACGGTGCCGGCCGACACCGCCGCGTGGAAGGAGATCTTCCACCGCAGGGTCACCGGGACGGTCACCGCGAGGCCCGCCAGCATCGCGGCGACCGTCGCCACCAGCAGGCGCGGGGCCCCGAGGCCCGCCAGCAGCATGAGCGCCGCGAGCACGGCCGCGACCGCCACCAGCAGCGGGATGGTCCTGCGCGACCGGTCCACGATGTGCCGCGAGTCGAGCCGTCCCGAACGGACGCCCATGGCGATCACCAGCGCGGGGACGCCCCCGCACAGCAGCGACGCCAGCAGGCCCCACTGGAAGCCGGCCCAGCCGTCGGAGACCAGGCCCACCACCGGCGGGAGCCCGATGACGAGCACCTGCGGGGCGAAGATCTCGGTGACCCATCGGGCGACCCGGTCGGAGAGGCGGGAGGCCCCCCTTGCCCCTTCCTCGGCACTCGCCACACGCTGGCCACCCATCGGCACTCCCCCGTCGACACTTCCCGCAGCTACGCAGACTGCCATACCTGACTGACCAGGGGACGCCGCGACGCGATCTTCGCGCCACTCCCCCGCGCAAGGCTCGGTGGCGAGAATCTCCGGCCGCCTATAATTCCGAGGAGATCAGCGTCATGGGAGGGGTATGGGAAACGCCGAGCCCCTGGTCGTCGGCGTGGACGGCGGTGGCACGAGCACGCGCTGCCTGGTCGCCACCCTGAGCGGCGAGATCGTCGCCCGAGGCCGCGCGGGAGGGGCCAATCCGCGCTCCGCCCGCGACCCCGGCGGCAACCTCACGCGCGCACTCGGCGAGGCCCTGTTCCAGCTCGGCCCCGGCTTCCAGCCCAGCGACGTCGCGGGCGGCGTCTTCGGGCTCGCCGGCGCCAGCGCGGCGGGCCGCGAGCGCGCGCTCGCGATGGCCGCGAGCGCGTGGCACGCCGCCGCCCTGCCCGGCCTCCCCGTCGTGGTGCCGGACATCCTGGTGGCCTTCGCCGCCGCGACCCCCGGCCCCAGCGGCAGCGTGATGATCGCGGGTACGGGCGCGGTGGCGGCCCGCGTCGCCGACCGGCTGATCGTCCGGCGGTGCGACGGCTACGGGTGGCTGCTCGGGGACGAGGGCTCGGGGGTGTGGATCGGGCGGGAGGCGGTCCGGTCGGCGCTCGCGGCCCTCGACGGCCGTGGCCCGCAGACCGCGCTCACCGGCCGCGTCCTCCCCGCCCTCACCGGAAACCGGCCCGATAGCGGCGCCGCCCTCGGGTGGGACCGGCCCGGTAGCGGCGCCGCCCCCGCGGGGGACCGGCCCGAATCCGGCGCCGCCCTCCTGGGGAACCCGCCTGGTTCCGGTGCCGCCTCTCTGACGGGAGAGGCGCTCGCCCAGGCCATCGTCGCCGCCGTGTACGACGGCGAGCCCGCGCGGCTGGGGACGCTCAGCCCCCTGGTGGAGTCGGCCGCCCGCGAGGGTGACCGGGTGGCCATCACCATCCTGGACGACGCCGCCCGCCTGCTCGTCCGCACCCTCGACACCGTGAGCGCCGGCGCCGGGCTTCCCGTGGTGCTCGCCGGGTCGTTGCTGACGAGGCCCACCCTGGTGGCCGAGCGGGTCAGGGAGGCGCTGACCGGCCGTACGGTCGTGGTGGCCGAGGACGGCGCGGCGGGGGCCGCCGCCCTCGCCGTGCGCGTCGCCGCCGGGTCCGCTGGAGGTCTGCGGGCGGCACGCGACACCGAGACCGAAGCGGCGCACCGGCGGCTTCTGGCGGCCGGTGCGGCCTGACCCGGGCCCTCAGCTCACCCAGCGGCTTCTCGCGGCCGGGTGGGGCCTGACCCCGGCCCTCAGCTCACCCAGAGGGTTGGCCGGCTCTGGCGGTTGGCCGCGTCGACGGCGGTGACGCGGTAGCGCGAGCCGGGCTTCCACGCCGGATCGGTGAACCGGGCACGGCGCCCGCCGGGCACGACCGCCAGCAGGTGCCCGGTGTGGTCCGCGTCGTGCCGGTAGACCGCGTACAGGCGGGGCACGGCACGGCTCTCGGAGGCGAAGGTGAGCTCGGCGCTCCTGCTCGTACGGCGGGCGCCGGTGACGACGGGCGGCCGGGGCGGGGCGCCCGCGGCCAGGCGCGGCAGCACCGGGCCGAGTGCCGGTCGCGCGTAGTGGTCGGCCTTGAGCCTGGTGATCGCCCCGAGCCGGTCGGCGCGCACGTCGCCGGAGTTGTAGTAGACGTCGCCGCCGATGCCCGGATGGTCGCCGTTGAGGGTGAGGTGCCGCGAGAGCTCCGCGGGGTCCTGCCAGGCGGCGGGCTGCCCGGCGGCCCCGGCGTTGTAGACCGACTGCCCGATCCACAGCTGGGTGCCGGTACCGGCCACCGCCTTCGCCCACCAGGAGGCGAGCACCGCGTAGTCGGCGACCGGCAGGCCGATGTTCCAGTAGAGCTGCGGCACGACGTAGTCGAGCCAGCCCTTCCTCACCCAGCCCCGGCTGTCGGCGTGCTGGTCGTCGTACGACTGGGAACCCGAGGTGGCCGAGCCGAGGGGGTCGGTGGCCGCGTTGCGCCAGATCCCGAAGGGGCTGATCCCCCACTGGGCCTCGGGCTTCTCCTCGTGGACGCGCCGCCCCATCTCGTGGATCAGCAGGTCGACGTTGTGCCGCCGCCACGCCGCCCGGTCGGCGAACCCCTTGCCGTGGCGGGCGTAGGCGTCGGCGTCGTCGAACTCCTGGCCGTCGACCGGGTAGGGGTAGAAGTAGTCGTCGAAGTGCACGCCGTCGATGTCGTACCTGGTGACCGCGTCCATGATCGCGTCCTGGACGAACGCGCGGACCTCAGGCAGCCCGGGGTTGTAGTAGAGCCCGCCCGCGTAGGCCACGCCCCAGCCCGGATTGCGGCGCAGGGGATGATCGGGCACCAGCTGCGCGGGGTCGGGCTGCCGGGAGACCCGGTAGGGGTTGAACCACGCGTGGAAGGCCAGCCCGCGCTCGTGCGCCGCCTCGACCATGAAGGCCAGCGGGTCGTACCCGGGGTCGCGCCCCTGGACGCCCGTGAGGTACTGCGACCAGGGCTCGTGCGGCGAGGGCCAGAAGGCGTCGGCCGTGGGCCGCACCTGCACGAACACCGCGTTGAGCCGGCTCGACACGGCGAGGTCGAGCCAGGAGGTGAACTCGCTCTTCTGCTGCGCGACCGGCAGGCCCGTGCGCGACGGCCAGTTGGTGTTGTCCACCGACGCGATCCACATGCCGCGCATCTGCCTCGGCGAGGACAGTACGGCCGCCTCCCCGGGGCCGCCATGGGATCGGGCGGCGCCGGTGTCCGGCGCCTGCCCTCGGGCGAGCGGGGCGAGCGCGGCCGCGGCCAGGCCGCCCAGTACGGCCCTGCGGCTCAGCGGGCGGCCGTTCACGCGGCCGCCGGACGGCCCGGCCACGCCGGTCTCCCGGCGGCCCCGGCGGTGAGGCCCCGGTACCGGCCATGGCCTGGGTGCCGGCTGCGGCCTCCGGCGCGAAGATGACAGATGATTTCCATTGGATCAATGACTTTGAAGAAAGTCGTCATCAGGCCGTGACCTAACCGGGAGCGAGTGAAGGAAAGCTTCATAGAAGATATCCGCAATGGCGCAGGATGCCACATTGGCCTCAAAACCGCGCAAAACCATCCATAGCACTCAAGTCAGATGGCCCTCGAAGGGGAAGATCGAAAGGGCCGCCGCCGACACGAGCGGAAGTCACGAATGCCGCACAGTCCCGATCTCGACCGCCTCGCCGCCACGGTGCTCCAGCCGGGGTTCGAGGGGACCGCCCCGCCCGGCTGGCTGCTCAGGCAGCTCGCCGGCGGCCTCGGCGGGGTGGTCCTGTTCGCCCGCAACATCTCCGGCGACACCGCCGGTCTCGTACGGCGGCTCCGCGAGGAGAACCCCCAGGTCGTCGTCGCCGTGGACGAGGAGGGCGGCACCGTCACCCGCATGGAGGCCGCCACCGGCAGCTCCTGGCCAGGGAACGCCGCCCTCGGCCTCGTCGACGACCCCGGCCGCACCGAGCGCACCGGCAGGGAGATCGGGCGCCTCCTGGACGCGACCGGCATCACGCTCGACTACGCCCCGGACGTGGACGTCAACGCCGATCCGGACAACCCGGTGATCGGCATACGGTCCTTCGGCGCCGATCCGCGGCTGGTGGCCCGGCACGCCGCCGCCTGGATCACCGGGCTGCAGAGCGCGGGGGTCGCCGCCTGCGCCAAGCACTTCCCCGGGCACGGCGACACCGTGACCGACTCCCACCTGGCCCTGCCCGCCGTCAACGCCTCGCGCGAGCTGCTGGAGCGGCGCGACCTGCCGCCCTTTCGCGCGGCCGTCGCGGCGGGGGTCCAGGCCATCATGTGCGGCCACCTCATGGTGCCGTCGCTCGATCCCGAGCTGCCCGCCACCCTCAGCCGCCGCGTGCTCACCGGGCTGCTGCGCGAGGAGCTGGGCTTCGAGGGCGTGCTGGTGACCGACGCGATCGAGATGCGGGCCGTGGCCGCACTGATGCCCCAGCCGGAGATCGCCGTACGGGCGCTCGCGGCGGGGGCCGACGCGATCTGCGTGGGCGCCTCCTCCCCCGGCGGGGAGAACGTCACCGAGCTGCGCGAGGCGATCGTCCGGGCCGTACACGAGGGCGTCCTGGACGAGGCGCGGCTGGCCGAGGCGGCGGGCCGCGTGCGCGCGCTGGCGGCCTGGCACGAGCGCGAGCGGCCCGCGGAGCGCGCGGCGGCGACCGAGCTCGACGCCGAGCACGGCGTCTCCCTGCTCGGGCTGGACACCGCCCGCCGGGCGCTCCGCGCGACCCCCGGCGGCACGCTCGAACGCCCGGTCCTCACCCGGCCGCCGCTGGTGATCGAGATGTCCGCACGGCCCCACCAGGCGATCGGCGGCGCCGTGACGTACGGGCCCGGCGAGGCCCTCGCGGCGCTGCTGCCCGGCACCGCCCGCACGATCCTGACCCCCGCCCAGCACGATCTCCCCGAGCTGGGCGAGTCGCCGCTGGTGGTGGTCACGCACGACGCGCACCGGCACGCGTGGATGGCGCGGGGCCTGGTGGAGATCCTCCGCCGGCGCCCCGACGCCATCGTGATCGAGATGGGCCTGCCCGGCCGTCCCGTGGGGGCCGTCTACCTGGCCACCGGCGGCAACTCCCGGGTCTCCGCGCTCGCCGCGGCCGAGTGGCTCACCGGGCGCTGAACGCCGGCGCGCAAGTGCCGCGATCGTGCCGCACCGTGCCGCGTTTCCTCCCCGGCCTGAAGGCCGGGGTCTCCACGCTGAAAGGATTCGATGAGGATCCGCGGGTTCCGTACGACCAGGATTGAGTAATCTGTCGGTAACAGCAAAGGAACTGAATGATCGACCCGCAACGCTCCACCCCCGAGAACCTGGTCGCCCGGGTGCGGGCCGTGCTTCCCTCGCTCACGCCGTCCGCGCAGATAATCGCCCGGCTCATCCTCGACGACCCGGCGACCGTCGCCCGAAGCACCATCACCGAGCTCAGCGCCGCCTCGGCGACCAGCGAGGCGACCATCGTGCGCACCGCGCGGGTGCTCGGCTTCTCCGGGTACGCCCAGCTGCGGCTCGCGCTCGCGGCCGCCGCGGCCACCCGCCAGGGACCCGACCGCCTCGTCCCCGGCGACCTGGCCCCCGACGACCCGCTCTCCGACGTGATCGCCAAGGTCACGCAGGCCGAGGCCGAGGCCATAGAGGACACCGCCGCGCAGCTGTCCCCCGAGCGGCTCGGCGAGGTGGTGGACGCCATCACCGGGGCCCGCCGCATCGACGTCTACGGCGTCGCCGCCTCCGGTCTGGTGGCGGCCGACATGTCGCAGAAGCTGCTGCGCATCGGCCTGTCCGCCCACGCGTTCACCGACGCGCACCTGGCCCTGACCAGCGCGGTGCTGCTGAGGGCCGGCGACGTCGCGGTGGGCGTGAGCTGCACGGGCGAGACCCCCGACGTGCTCGAGCCGATGCGCCGGGCGCACAAGGCCGGGGCGACCACCGTGGCGATCACCAACAACCCCCGGTCGGCGCTCGCCGAGGTCTGCGACCACGTCCTGATCTCGGCCGGAATGGAGAGCGCGTTCCGGCCGGGCGCGCTGGCCAGCAGGATCAGCCAGCTCCTGATCGTCGACTATGTCTTCGTGGGCGTCGCGCAGCGCACGTCCGAGGTGTCCAACGGGGCCCTGCGCGCGACCCGCGACGCCATCGAGCACTTCGTCACCGAGTCCCGCCCCCGCGGCAGGAAGCCGTCGTAGCGCTTGGGGGTCAGCGATGCCAGCGGCAGCGTGCCGGACGCCTCCCGGGCCGGGAGGCGGTCTCGCGGCCGCAGCACTCCTCGATGACGAGGCTGAGGCCGATGCCGACCAGCCACACGTCCTTGGCCAGGCCCACGCCCTCCTGGGTCGGGCGGATGCTTCCAGGCCGCCTCATACCGGGAGTCCTCAGGTAGACCCCGACCAGACCGCAGGCGAAGCCGGTGAGCGCCGCGCCCGCGACGGCCGAGGGGACCACCGGCAGGAGCAGCGCCGCCCCGAGGGCCATCTCGGCCACCGACAGCGCTCGCGTGAACCGCTCCGGGTCCAGTCGCCTGAGGAACGGGTAGGCGCCGGCGGCCATGCCGTGCACCCCCATAGCCGTCTGCTCGTCCGCGTCGTACTTCGTGAGGCCGGAGTTCAGGATGTACGCGCCTGTGGTGATCCGCAGGGGGAGCTGATGAAGCTGTACGAGAAACCGCATGGTTCCTCCGTTACCTCTGAGGCGATCGGTCGACCGACCCCTACCCCGTCAGCCGTGGCTCCTACCAGCGCGTACGCCCGTTCGCACGCGGCGCTGGCCGTCTGGGCGGGCGGCGCCGCCCCCGGCCGGTCAGCCGGCGTCCCGCGAACGGAGGATCTTGGAGAGGAACGTGACCGCGAGGATGACCACCCCGATGATCAGCGCCCACTTGACGAGGCCGGCGACCAGGCTCAGCAGCGCGCCGAGGAGGAAGAAACCGACGATGACGGCTACGACGAGGAGAAGAATGCGTCCCATGGCTTCAAGCTAGGCCCCCGACGGGCCCGGCGACATACGCGCAGATCGAGTTCAGGGACGAGTCAGGGTCGGCACTCAGGGTCGCGTGGGGGGTGGGCCGGGGGTCACAGCACCGCGCAGCCGATCCCGACGGGAACCCGTGCCGACCAGCGGCCCGAGATCACGTCGTAGGCCTGGGCGTAGCCGTTGGCGGGCTTGCCCGCGGCAGAGCAGTCGAAGACGCCGGTCTTCTTGCCGAAGCTGCCACCCGCGAAGCCGCTGTGCGCGGAGGCGTTGATGGTGCCGCTCCAGAACAGGCGGCCGGTGTTGTAGCGCAGGTAGAGCTTCACCTGGCCGAAGTTGTAGTGGTCGCCGCTGATCTTGATGCGGGCGATGTCGTCCACCGAGGTCGAGGTCGAGGTGCCGTCCCCGTTGTCGGTCGGGGGAACGGTGTACCGGTTGATCCACAGGCGGGCGGAGACCTTGCGGTTCGCGGCCTGGGCGTTGTCGGCGGCGGCCTGCGAGCGGACCGAGGGGACCACGCAGACGTCGTCGCCGCTGAAGGCCTCGCGCCACACGTAGCCGGTGACGCAGGTGTGCGCGCCGAAGGCGCCTGAGGTCCAGCGGCCGGCGGCGGCGGAGTTGTCCGAACGCGTCTGGGTGCGGGTGGCGGAGCTGACGCAGACGTGGTCGGAGGGGCGGGCCTCGCGCCACACGTAGCCTTCGCGGCAGGTGTCGGGGCCGAAGTCGCCGGTGGCCGCGGAGGCGGACGTCGACGGCAGGGTGATGACGGACAGGCCGGCCACGGTGACGACGGCGAGGCCAAGCAGGGTGCGCTTCATCTTTGTCTCCTGAGTGTGAGTGTCGTTCCCGGTCCTGTTCGCTTGGCCCCGGGGGGTCTTTACACACTCAGTGATACCGGCCTCCACCTGCAGGTTCATTGAGGCGCGCTTGACGCTCATCACTGCAAGGGACGTGCAAGGGCTTCAAGCGCCTCGATGGGCTCTCGGGCGCTCATGAACGCCGAGGAGGCCGTACGCCGGGACGTACGGCCTCCGGTGGTGTGACTCAGGTGCCGTAGACCTGCATCTCGTACAGCGAGTACCCGTAGGACGTGCCGCGCGCCGTGCCGTTCACGCGCACGTACCGGCCCGAACCCGACAGCCCCGTCAGGTCGTCGACGCCGCCGTCGCCGGTGGTCGTGGTGTACGCGTTCGTCCAGGTGGTGCCGTCGGCCGACACCTGGACCTGGTACGACTTGCCGTACGCCGCCTCCCAGTACAGCTTGACGCGCGTGATCGACCGCGTGGCGCCGAGGTCCACGCGCAGCCATTCGGGGTCGTGGGCCTCCGCCGACGCCCACCGGGTCGAGGTGGTGTCGCCGTCGAAGGCCTTGGCCGCGCCATAGGCCGAGCTCTCGGTCGAGGAGGCCGTGGCGGGCCTGCCCTGCGAAAGCAGCGTCTCTGTAGTCGCCCCTGAAGTGGTGGCGCCGACGGTGGCCGAGGCGGCGGAGGTGTTGCCCGCGGCGTCCCTGGCCCTCACCGTGAACGTGTACGACGTGGCCGGTGACAAACCGGTCACCTTCGCCGCCGTACCACCGGCCGACGCCACCACAGAGGTCCCGTTGTACACGTCGTACCCGGTCACCCCCACGTTGTCGGTCGAGGCGTCCCATGCCAGCGACACGCTCGACGACGTCACCCCCGTCGAGCGCGGGTTTCCCGGAACCGACGGCGGGGTGGTGTCGGGGCTCCCGGGCCCACCGGCCGCGACGGTCTGGGTGGGGACGTTCCAGCCCGAGACCCGGACGCTCGGCGCGGAGCCGTTCAGGTCGGCGGTCCGGTAGGTGGCCGTCAGCGTCCTGGACTCCCCGGGCCAGAGGCTGACCGCGTTGTCGGTCCACTGGACCGGCAGCACCGGCCTGCCCGCCTGGTCCACCACGTGGGCGTCCAGGTAGAAGGCGGGGATCTTGCCGGTGCCGGTGTTCCTGAGCGTCACCGTGGTCGTGGTGGCGCCGGAGGCCGGGCTCTCGGTGGAGGACGCCGAGGCGCTCAGCGGCGACTGGGCCATGCCCGCCAGCCCGGTCAGGTCGGCGTAGCCGGTCGTGGGCACGTAGTACCAGTCGTTGTTGGCCCAGTCGATCACGTCGGCCTTGGTGGAGAGCCAGTAGACGTTCCGGTCCACCTCGCCGCCGGCGTCGCTGAGCGTGAGCCGTACCAGATAGCTCGTGGACAGGCCGCTGATCGACGGGACGGTCACCGCCGTGACCTTGCCGCCGTCGCCGGGTGCCGTGACCGTCGCGGTGTTGCTGTACTTGCCGGTGCCGTCGAGGTTGAAGACGTCGGTCCTGACCGTCAGCCCGGATGCCGCCGCGTGGTTCTGGTTCACCACCACGACGCTCCTGTTGTCATAGGAGTACTGCACGTGCAGCGGCTTGTTGGCCTCCCTGGCGCCGTAGTACGAGCCGCCCTGGTCGAGGTAGGTGTCGAAGAGCTGCCAGTGCAGCGAGCTCCAGCCGCTGTTCAGCATCCAGTAGATGACCCCGGTCGAGGGGTTGGAGGCGTCGGTGAAGTTGCGCCGGTAAGCCTCGTACTGCGCCCTGATGTTCTCGTACTGCTGGAGCTGCGCCTTGCGGACGTAGTCGTCCAGGCTGGTGGAGGTGCCGTACCTGCCGTTGATCGCGTTGTCGAAGAGCTTGAGGTTGTTGAACGTGCTGGACGGCGAGCGGTGGTACTGCGCGGCGGTCGCGCTCTGCCACAGCGTGTTCAGCTCGCTGGACGACATCATGCGCTTCAGCGAGTCGGCGGTGGGGACGTCGGGGCCCGCGCTGGTCTCCGAGTTGAAGCCGAACGCGCCGCCCTCCTGCTTGGTGAACCAGTAGTTCGGCGGCACCCAGTCGTACGGCCCGGTCATCTTCATGCCGGACGAGCCGAGCGTGGGCGAGGACTTGTCGGAGGCCGCGGCGACGATCGGGGTCTTCCAGTCGGCGGCGTTCAGCGCGGCGAGGTAGTCGGTCTCCTGCCGCGCGTTCGGCGCGAAGTCGCTGCCGATGAGGAACGTGAAGACGCTCGGGTGGTCGCGCAGCCGCACGGCCTCCGCCGTCATCGAGTCCTTGGCGATCGTGTAGTCGGCTGAAGTCCAGGTGTCGCCCGGCTCGCCGCCGTTGGTCTGGCCCTCCCACTTGTCGCAGCACTCCCAGCCCGCCATGACCAGGATGCCCATCTGGTCGGTGAGGTCGAACAGCTGGTCGGTCTCCAGGTGGCCTTCGAGCCGGATCGTGTTCAGGCCCAGGTCGCGGACATAGCGGAGCTTGTCCTGCGCGTACGTCGGGTCCCAGCGCAGGAACAGGTCCGGCGACCAGCCGCCGCCCCGGATGAGCAGCGGCCTGCCGTTGATCTTGTAAAGGCGGTGCCCGCTGCCGTCGAGCGACGAGGTCACCGTGCGGATGCCGAAGCGGGTGTGGGCGGTGTCGCTCACGGCGCCACCGGCCGTCGCGGTCAGGTCGAGGTCGTAGAGAGGTTGCCCGCCCATGCCGTACGGCCACCACACCTGGGGGTTGGTGATCGACTGAGTGAACGTCAGGGTCTTGGTCTGGTTCGCCGCGAGGTCGACGTCCTGCGCCAGGTTGAGCGAGCCGACGGTCCCGGCCACGGTGGCGTGCACGACGCTGCCGGAGTCGTTCCTGGCGTCGACCTTGACGGTGAGGTCGGCACGGTCGAGCGCCGAGGTCAGGCCGGTCACCACATGGGCGTCGCGCAGCGAAACGGCGGCGCTGCGGCGGACGAGGACATCGCGGAAGATGCCCATGTTCTTGTCCGGAGGTGTCTGGACCCAGTCGATCCAGCCCGTGGTCAGGTGCTTGTTGGGGTCGTTCGGGTTGACCTTGAAGGCGACCGAGTTGACGCCGGAGCGCACCAGCGAGGTGACGTCGAGCTCGTGGCGGGTGTAGGCGCCGGCCACCTGGGCGCTGGTCGCGACCTGCGTCCCGTTGACCCACACGTCGGCGCTGGAGATGACGCCCGTGACGTCCAGGAAGGTCTTCAGCCCGGTCTCACCGCCGAGGGTGAAGTCCGACCGGTACCACCAGGGGACCGTGAAGTCGGCGGCCGGGATGTTCTTCATGTTGGTCGAGTAGAACGGGTCGGGGTACTTGCCGTTCTTCAGCAGGCCGGCCAGGACCGTGGAACGCTGCCCCACCGGATACCATCCGGACGCCGCGTAGCCGGGTGTGGAGATCGCGGCGGCCGAGTCGGTCACTTTGGACGATGACTGGATCTTGTATCCGTCCAGGGCCGAGGGGGCGACGGCTGAAGCCGAAGGGGTGACGCCCGCCGCCGCGACACCGGCGGCGGAAGCCGATCCCGCCAGCGCGGGAATCCCTCCCCCCGCGGTCGTCGCCAGCACGAGCGCGGCGACCAGCCGCGTTCTTACCCAGGTACGCCTGTCAAATCTGACCATCGGTATCTCCGGGGCGCGTTTAGTTAAGGAGCCTGCCTAACTATGCCCTGGATTTTGACCCCACCCGGAAGATCAGTCAAGGCTCCGCAGCCAACGATCGGGCACGCGAAGCCCGAAGGCGTAAGGGTTTCCGGCGACTTCCGGACGGAAGCCACCGGCGCCTCTCACACGGGAACGGCGAACACGACCCGGCGGCCCTTGAACTCGGTCACGCTCCACAGCTGGTTCTTCTCGCCCCAGCAGGTCAGATCCTCCGGGCCGACGGGGAACTTCTTGACCTGGGCGGGTTGCCCGGCGGGGACGACCAGCAGCGAGCCGTTCTTGGTGGAGGACGCCGCCTGGCTGAGGTACCAGCGCCCCTTGTACGACAGCCCGCCCTGGATCTTGGCCGCCGGAAGCGTGAAGGCGTCGGCCGCGTTCGCCAGGCCGTCGGCCCCGGCGACGAGCGTGCCGTCCGGCGCGAGCGGCCAGCGCGCCACGCGCCCGATCCTGCCCGGCTCGCCGGCCGGGTCGACGTACTCCCCCGAGACCAGCATGTGCGGGGTGAGGCTCCTGTCGACGGCGGCGAAGGAGTACCGGGCGGCCCCGGCGGCGCTCCAGGCGTCCACCTGCGGCATCACGTACCGGTAGCCGAAGGCGTGGTACTTCCCGCCCTTCAGGCCGATCTTGTCGTCGTCGCCGCCGACCTCGTAGATGCGCCGGGTGTCGAACACCCGGATCCCCCGCGCGGTGTCGACGACGTACAGCAGATTCCCGTACCACGCGATGCCGCCCGCGTGGATGTTGATCGCGCTGTAGGAGGTGCCCTTGGGCTCGACGAGCAGCACGTGCCGGTACTTCAGGGTCTTCGCGCTGAGGAACGAGACCCGCACACCGCGCTCGGTCGCCACTCCGTCCGGTTTCCAGTACCAGGTGACGGCGAACGCCTGGACGTCCGCGAGCCCCGCCTCGGAGCTGGCGGCCACTCCCTGCGGGTACCAGTCGGTGGTGTCGTTGTCACCGGACTCGAAGCAGTACCAGTCGGCCGGGCGCGGCGACATCGACCCGAACGCCGTCGTGCTCCCCCTGTGGGTGGCGGTGCGGTTGGCCTGGGCGAGCACGGTCTTCAGGTCACGAGCGGGCAGCGCCTTGGCCAGCGCCTCGACCGCCTGCGGCAGGTCGCGGGTGTTCCGCCGGAGCTGGAACGGCCCGGGATCCGTCCCGGTCATGAGGCTAGGGCTCATGGGGGTGCCCCCGTCGTACGTCAGGAGCGGGAACGCGTCGTCACGCCACCTGCCCGCGCCCCACCCAACCGATGATCAATCCCGCCAGTCTCCCGCAGGATCGACATATCCGTCTACGTAATGACCCACCAGGCATATACGACACGGACCGCGCCCCCGGCCCCAACCGGTAGGACCGTCCATCGGCCGTTGTTTCAAATCGGTCCGTGTTCCGGACCTACCGCTTGCTCCGGGTCTGCCCGCGGTAGGCCCGGACTGGTGTCACGCGGGCCCGGCCTCCATAGACCTTCTGGCCCTGCCGATGACCTCCTCCGTGGTCAGCGGGCTCTTGGGATGATGGCTCAGGCACAGGGGAGCCTGCATCTTCTCGAACCTCGCTCCCTCCACCGCCGCGTAGAACTGCCCGGTGCTCAGCCGCCCGATGTCGGTGATGTGGCTGCCCTTGGCCTGGGCCATCTCCCTCGCGGCGTCGATCTGCGTCGGGCTGTTCAGCAGGCCGAAGAACTGGGTCGCGGAGTTCCCCGGAATGCGGTTGTGCAGCCCTCTCGGAGCCTGCGTCGCGAAAACCAGCCCAAGCCCGTACTTTCGAGCCTGGGACGCCAGCGCCAGCGTGCTGTGCGTACAGGCGGTCATCGCCCCGGACGGTGCGAACGTCTGCGCCTCGTCCATCACGAACAGTCCCCCCAGCGGGCGGTCGCCGGCCGGATTCTTCTTGATCCAGGCGAACAGCGCCATCTGCAGCTGGTTGACGAAGCTCTGCCGCTGGTCGTCCGACGGCAGGCCGACGAGACTGATCACCGACACGCGGGCCCGCTTCCCCTCGGGCGGGGTCAACAGGATGCCCGGGTCCATCGGCACACCGGCACCACCGAAAAGCGGATCGTTCACCATGGCCGCGGTGAGGTTCTGCGCGATGTCGGCCGCGAGCTTCTCCGCGTAGAGAAGCTCGCTCACCCCGTCCGGCAACGCTGCCAGGACGTCGATGAGGCCCCGAAGACTCGTCGGGCCCCGGCGTCCGTAGTACCGCAGCGTCTCTCGCAGGACGGCCAGTCCCTGATGGACCTTGTTGGTGTTGCCCACGAGCTTGGCGCGGGGAGCGATGGACGCGACGGCGGCGTCTACCGCCTCCCGGAACTCGTCGGGATCATCTGAGACGCCGCTGAAGTCGGGCAACGGCTGGAAGCTGAGCGGACGCCCTCCGTCCCGCAGCGGTGTCCAGACCACGACGTCGGTGTTCGCCAGGTAGTCCTTGGCCTTCCCCGCGTCACCCATGCCCCAGTGCGGCGGCTCCTGCGGCCACCCGTCCCCAAGACGCGCGAGGTCGTTGTTGGGATCGAGCACTATGGACGAGACCCCCTGGAGCGCGCACTCCTCGACCAGACGCCGGATCAGCACGGTCTTACCCGACCCCGACCCAGCGAAGATCGCGGTGTGCTTGCGAAGCGCCTCCAGCTCCACGCTGACGGGCCTGTCGCCGGTGATCGTCGTACCGATCGTGATGGACGGCGCCCGACCCATGATCGTCTTCTTCGCCGGGGGTGATGCCGGGAACGATGCCTCGTCACGGCGCCCCGTGGGAACGCTCCAGGCGTTACCCGCCGGCTCCTCAGCTGTAGAGCTGGAGGCCCCATTCCCGGCCGTTGTCGTGGGGTGCCCGGCGTCCGCCGATGTCATGGACGACCCCGTGAACCGGACGACGTCCTCGGCACTTCCGGGAGGAGTGTCCCCGTTGTCACCCAGGGTCTCTTTGAACAGCTTGATGTCGCCGGCAGGCTTTCGCTCCACGAGCCAGGCATGCAGGTTCGGGGGATTCTCAGCCAGCAGATCCCGCAGCGCGACGAGTACCTTCAGATCGTCGTCGTCGCCGACGGAAAGTACCCTGCCACCGGCCTTCTCAAACGCTGTGACAGCCTCTTGCGTACGATCGCCGTGCGACCATTCTTTGTTCCGCAGCACGAACAACCGTCGTTTCGGCACCTCGGCATCCAACCCAGCGGCCACGCACGCGGTGCGCAGACGGTTGAGCGCAGCCCTCGCGTTGTCGGCATTGATCGCGCGAAAGCACCAGTGCACCTCGTCCTGGACAGATTCGTCCAGGGTGCGGCGAAGGCGAGCATGCAGGGGTGGCTTGGAGCTGGGTGGCGCGTCCTGGCTGAATTCGTGCTCGGCTTCGCCCTGCCCGGCGATCCAGGCGGTGAGCCCCGCTGACAGGAGCTCGGGCATGACGACGTCCTCGGTTGTGAAGTCCAAGACCGTCGTGACATCCGCCGCGTCCCTCAGTTCCGCGAACCTCGTCTCCAGGACGGCCAGCTCACGCGAGGGCGCGCTCGATCCTCCAGTGATACAGGACCCGCCGTTGATGACGATCTGATCGGTCAGGCGCTCCATCTCCCTGACCTCGCCAGTGGCCAAGCATGCCTGAACATGGCTATCGATCTTGATCAGGAGCTGCCGTGGGGTGAAGTCCGGTGCGTCTTCGAACGCGGACGGTTTGACCGGCCACGTCGGGTAGGGCGGGCGGAAGCCAGCCTTACGGAACCGCTCTGCGAACCTCTTCTCGACCAAGTTGAGGCCGATCTTGGAATCAGGGATCGTCATGAGCGGGAGCGCCTGCCGGAACCGGTCGCGAACGGTGTCGGTCGCGGCCTCCTCGATCAGCACCCATGACACCGGGATGCACGAGACCACGGTGAGCGTGCGGTGAGTGTGCTCCCGCAATGACATGAGTCCACCCGCGATCTGTTCGATCACAAGGGCTTGCCGCCAGTCCTGCCGGGCATCCTGGCTCGTGGTGAGGGATGCCTGCTGGATGAGCGGATCGATCTGGTCCACGGCGATGACGGACGGCCCTGTGAACGCGAGGAGCCGGGAGATGTCCCGGACGATCTCCTGCGGTGACTTGCGGCTGCGCCGCATCCCCCACTGAGCCCGCTCGCCCGGTTCTTCCTCCGGCTGCGAGGACAGGTAGGTGCTTCCCACGTCCTGCGCCCGCAGATCATCAGAGGCTCGCAGGACCAGTGCTCTGGCGGTGTCCTGCGCGTCAGCGCCCACCCGACTGTCGAACCGGCGCAGCCCTTCCACGAATGAGTCGAGAGCTCCCCTCGTGAGCGGGGCCCTGCCGATCAGCTCCCGTCGCGCCAGTCGCGGCACACCCACGAGCGACGACAGGCGTCTCAGGAACATCCTGAGCTGGCTCTCGCCGTCCATCTCCCGCGCCAGGCTGTCCAGCATCGAGACGACGACGCTGTCCCAGAAGTCCCTTGCATCAAGCAGACCCACCAGGAAGAAGTAGCCGCCGCAGTCCCTCTGGACCTTCTCTCGCACCCAGCCGAGCATGTGCGTCTTCCCAGTACCCCGTTGACCCTGGAGGATCACCCCGATGGGGCTGGCCTCCACACTGTCGCCCGCCTCCTCCAGCCCGTCGAGGATGGTCTGGGCTGTACGGCGGTGCAAGCCGTCGACGTGGAACTGCGAGGGACGCCATACATCGCCGGGTCCCTCCACATAGTTGAATCTGAGCGCCTCCAGAGCGCACCGCTCCTCGTCGGTCATCATGCTCCGATCCACAGGACGTGCTTCTCCTGGTCGCCGATGGTCACCGCCGCCTCACGGTCCTCCGCGGTGAGCATCTTCTGATTCGATTCAGGGACGATGTTCACGTCCGAAAGGCGGTTCATCGCCCTTAGGGCATCGTCAATCACCGCTCTCGGCAGGTCCGACAGAAGCGGTCGAAGCCGGGTGATGCTCACATATGTGCCCGGTCGCGCGGCGAGCTCGGCGTAGGCGGCGCGGATTCGCTTCTCAACATCGGGATCGGCGGATGACACGGGAGTCTGGCTCTCCATCGCTCCGAAGATGTTGGCCAGCCGGCTGTCGGTGCTCTCCATGAACTCGTGAAGACCGCCCAGCACTCCGGACAGCGCGGCGTACACGACATAGGGCACCCTGCTGCCGGGAGCCGGGATGCCGTGTTTGAGTTCCTTACCCAGGTGCCCCCAGCCCGCGTCGGTCAATATGTGAGCGTACGCGCGCCCCTGCTTCCTGGTGTCCACCAGCTTAAGAGCGTTCAAGTGCAGGCGTTCTTTGCCGGTGAGCGTCACGCCGTAACGCTCCTGAAGCTCGGTGTTCGAGACCTCGCCCGCCTCCCGCATCAGTATCAGGAGGAAGGCGGTTTCGGGGAGTGACAGTTTTTCGTCAGACACGTTGTGATCCTTCGAATGTTGGGGTGCGGCGGCCGTGGAGGAAACGCCTCACCTGGCCGGCGACGGCTTCTGTATCGGTTAAGACCTGGTCATTCGTGAAGCGCAGGACGGCGTAGCCGTCGAGTTGGAGTTGCACGTCGCGGTGCCGGTCGGCCGCGAACTTGAGCGAGGCCCGGTGTTCGTGGCCGTCGATCTCGACCACGACCCGCTCCTCCTGCCACAGCAGGTCGACCCGGATGGGGTTGGCCAGAGCGTGCGACTGGTAGGTCTGGTTCCACGCCCGTCCGCGCGCCCATGAGCACGACGCCAGCGCCGCCTCAAGGGCCCGTTCCGCCTTGCTGGCCGGGTGGGGTATTCCGGCGACGGCCGGGTACCTGAGGGGACCGCCGCCCTCCGGCAGCGGCGGCGCCTCCCGGCCAAGGCCGTCCGCCTCACCGGGCACGCGTAGCGTCATCGCCTCCACGCGATCGACGGTGGCCAGCGGCGGGCCCGTCAGCCAGACGCCGAACCCTCCCCGGTCGGCCAGCCACTCGCACCCGGCGACGAACACCTCTTCCTCGAAGGGCGTGAGACCCTCGGGGACCTGCATGAGGATCGCGGCCTCACGCCGGCCGAAGCTGGACGCGAGCACCCGCGCGAGACCGGCGGCCCGCGCCTCGGCACCGAACCGGGTCGCCCGCGCCTCGGCACCGAACCGGGTGGCCTCGGGGCCCGACCGGGTGGTCCCGCGCGGCGGGGCCGCCAATGACAGTTCGGCCAGGTCGGCTAGAAATGGTCCGAAGTGGTGGCTGGTGGAGGCCAGTCGCATGGCGAGGGCACGCGCGGCGCGCACCCCCGCGCCGCCGGGACCGTCGATGCCTTCCGCGCCTGGGAGCCAGGTGGGGAACAGGTCGATGGCGGCGTTTTCCAGTTCGCGCAGGACCGTGGAGACCATTTCGGCCACCGAACGTGCCGCGTCCGGGAAGTACGTGAGGATCGCGGGCGCGCCGTCAGGGGGTGGTTCCACCGACAATGCGGTGACGTCGGCATTCACCCCTGAAAGCCGCACTACGCGACCTATCGGCAAGTCCACCCACGACAGCGCCACGCTTTTCCCTCGGATTCCAGCCGTTCCCGTTGGCCTGCCGAGGTTATAGGGAAAGCACCGCCAAGCGCACCATTTTTCCCAAGAGTTGTTAATTTGCACGGCTTTCACCTGGGCAGCAGCGACAAGGACCCCTCAGACGCCCGAATGCGGTAATCGGTTTACCTGCCCGTTGGACCGATACACCGGGTAAGCAATAAAGGGATGAATACCAGAAAGTGGTAACAGTCCGTGCCTTGAATGCAGCAAGGGCCGGGTACGGCAATGCCGTACCCGGCCCCACAGGTGAGGAGGATCAGCCGAGCGAGCAGGCGGATCCGTTCAACGTGTACGCCGTCGGCGAGGCATCGCTGGAGCCCCAGGTGCCCTGGAAGCCGAACGAGGTGTTACCGCCGGGCGGGATCGACCCGTTGTGCGCGACGTTCTTGGCGGTCACGGCGGCGCCGCTCTGCGTCACGGTGGCGTTCCAGGCGCTGGTCACCCTCTGGTCGCCGGGGAAGGAGAAGGCGAGGGTCCAGCCGTTCACCGCGCTGGTGCCGGTGTTGGTGACGGTCAAGTTGGCCGTGAACCCGCCCGCCCACTCGTTCTTGACGTACGCGACCTTGCAGGCCCCGCCGCCCCCGCCGCCCGAGGCGGTGGTCACCGTGACGGTGTTGGAGGCAGGTGAGGTGTTGCCGGCGGCGTCGCGTGCCCGTACCGAGAAGGAGTACGACGTCGAGGCCGACAGCCCGGTGGCGTTGTAGGACGTGCCGCTCGCCGTGCCCACCACGGTGCTGCCCCGGTAGACGTCGTACCCGGTCACGCCCACGTTGTCGGTGGACGGGCTCCACGACAGGCTGACGCTGCTGGAGGTCACGTTGGAGGCCGCCAGGTTCGAGGGAGCGCTGGGCGCGGTCGTGTCGCCGCCGCCGGAACCGCCGATGCTGTAGGAGAAGTTGTTCACCGCGAGCCCCGTGCCGCCGACCCAGGGCTCGAACCCGGCCTGCACGCTGGTGATGTACCACGAGCTCTGCGCGTACCGCCGGCTCAGCATGTCGTTGTAGAACGCGCTGACCGGGAAGCTGATCGAGCTGGTCGGCGAGGTGCGCACGTACGAGACGACGTTCCAGCCGCTGTTGCCGTACCACACGTCCCACGTGCCGCCGGCGAGGTTGACGGTGGCGACCCGGGAGCCGACCGGCTGGACCGACCCGGTGTGGTTGAGCCAGACCATCAGCTCTGCGCCGGTGTTCTGCCCGTCCGTGCGTGCCGTCGGGTCGAACCAGATGTCGTACGACGCGTCGTACACCCCCGACGAGGGGTACGTCATGCTGACGCTGGTCTGGATGCCGGAGAACCTGCTGTCCGACACGCGCAGCGGCAGCCCGCTGCCGGCGGTGCAGTTCGCGTAGTGGCAGCCGGCGTAGACCGCGGGGTAGGAGCCGGGGGCGCCGTTCTGCGGCTTGTTGTGGCTCGCCTGGGTGACGGTGAACCCGGTCGAGGTGACGTTGATGCACTGCTGGGTGTCGTCGCCCCAGTTGTTGTTGATCACCGCGTACTTGCCGCCCGCGATCGTCGTCGCGCCGTACTTCTCGCAGATCACGGTGTCCGCCCTGGCCGGGCCGGTGACCACCACCGTCATGAGGATCGAGCCCGCGGCGGCGAGGACGGCCGTCAGGGCTCGCAGTGCTCGACGTTTCATCTTGACTCCGGGGGGATGAAGTGGTGGGAGCGCTCCCATTCACCCGTGACCCTAGGACGGGCTCACGGCCCCGGAACAGCGGCCGTTAGGAGGTCGGGCTCTCCCCCACCACCTGAACAGGCATTACACCCGGTCCCGCGGTGAAACTTTCACCTCCCGCGCCGCCTGGGCGACCGCGGCCCTGCCCACGTTGCCGGGCATCCCGCCGAAGATGAACCCGTGGAACGGGTACACGCCCCACCAGTACAGGTGGCCGAGCAGGCCCCGCGGGTGGAAGATCGCCCGCTGGCCGTACACCGTCCTGCCGTTCTCCCGCCGGCAGGTGAGCTCCAGCCAGGCGAGGCCGGGCAGCCGCATCTCGGCCCGCAGCCGGAGCAGGTGGCCCGGCTCGATCGCCTCCACGCGCCAGAAGTCGAGCGCGTCGCCGACGCGGAGCTTGAAGGGGTCGCGCCTGCCCCTGCGCAGCCCCACCCCGCCGAAGGCGCGGTCGAGCAGGCCCCGGATCCGCCAGGCGAGCGGGAGGGAGTACCACCCGGTGTCGCCCCCGATGCCCTCGATCACCCGCCAGAGCGCCTCGGGCGGCGCGTCGACCACCTCGGTGCGCTCGTCGACGTACAGGCTGCCGCCCGCCCAGTCGGGGTCGGTGGGCAGCGGGTCGCTCGGCGCGCCGGGGGTCGAGGCCGACGACCAGCGGGTGGCGACGTCGGCGTCCTTGATGCGGCGCAGGGCAAGCCGCACCGCGTCGCGGAACCCGATCAGCCCTTGGGGCGGATCGGGGATGTACCTGGCGATGTCGTGGTCCCGGCAGACCGCCTCGTTGCGCAGCGACTCCACCAGCGGCCGCGCCACCCCGGCGGGGACGGGCGTGACCAGGCCCACCCAGTGGCTGGACAGGCTGGGCGTGAGCAGCGGCACGGGGATGATGAGCCGGGGAGGCAGCCCGGCCACGGCGGCGTAGCCCTGCATCATCTCGGCGTAGGTCAGGACGCTCGGCCCGCCGATGTCGAACCCGCGGTTCGTCCCCTCGGGGATGTCGACCGCGTTCAAGAGGTAGCGGAGCACGTCCCTGATCGCGATGGGCTGGGTGCGGGTGCGCACCCAGCGCGGCGTCGTCATGACCGGGAGCCGTTCGGTGAGATACCGCAGCATCTCGAAGGAGACCGACCCGGAACCGATGATCACCGAGGCCCTGAACGCCACCGTCGGCACCCCGGAGCCGAGAAGGATCCGCTCCACCTCCGCACGCGACCTCATGTGGGGTGAGGGCCGCTCCGCGGGGGTCAGGCCGCCGAGGTAGACGATGCGGCGCACCCCGGCGTCCCTCGCCGCCGCGGCGAACGTCGAGGCCGCCCGCCGGTCGCGCTCGGCGAAGTCACGGCCGGCGGCCATGGTGTGGATCAGGTAGTAGGCGATGTCCACGCCTTCGAGCGCCGCGCGGGTCTCCCGCTCGCGGGTCGCGTCCGCCTCGGCGGCCTCCACCCGGTCGCGCCACACCTGGCCGCGCAGGCGGTCCGCCGAGCGGACCATGCAGCGCACGTCGTGGCCGGCGTCCAGCAACTCGGGAACCAGCCTCCCGCCGATGTAGCCGGTCGCGCCGGTCACCAGACACCGGGTCATCTGACCACCCCCGCTGATTGCCTTCGTACCCAGTGCCCTACCCGGTTGCGTCCGTCCCGCCTTCGCCCGCCTGCTCACCCGGTTCACCGACGGCATGGCCCGGGAGCCGGATTAGCGGGGCTGGTTAGGGTAGGCCACCGGAAGTACAGGTCGATTCGGAAGGTGAACCGATGCTTTACGGCAAAGAGCACGTGGACAGATATCGCGCGACCGATGGCAAGGAGGGTCACGAATGGAACGGCACGACCGTCCTGCTGCTGACCACCACGGGGCGCAACAGCGGGCAAGAGCACACCAACCCGCTGATCTACCAGAAGCACGGTGACGACTACGTCATCGTGGCCTCCAAGGGCGGCGACCCGAAGGCGCCCGACTGGTACCAGAACCTCCAGGCGAACCCGGACGTGGACGTCCAGGTCGAGGGTGACAAGTTCCGCGCGCGTGCCCGCACGGCGACGCCCGAGGAGAAGCCCGAGGTCTGGCGGCTGATGACGGCCACCTGGCCGCAGTACGACGAGTACCAGACCAAGACCGACCGCGAGATCCCGGTCGTGATCCTCGAACGCGTCGGGAGCTGAGGGGCACCGCCGGACGCGCCCACCGTTGAGCCGCTCGCGCGCGCCAGGCCTGACAGCGCTCAGCCCTGGCGCGTCGCGCTCTCTCCTGTGACCGGCCCCGATCACCGGTGGCCCTCCTGGCGTGAAGTTTGCGAAGATACCTGCGGCGGCCCTCCCGGCCGTACCGCCGGCAGGCGTTCCGGCGCGCGCCGTCAGGAGGCAGGGGTGGGCACCGAAAACCGGAAGGCCGAGATCATGGTCGCCGAGGCCCAGAAGGCGTTCTGGGTCATGGTCGGCTTCCTCGCCTTCATCTGGGTCGTGCAGATCGCCAACTGGGCCTCGGGCTACTCCCTCAGCCAGTCCTTCGGCATCGCCGCGCGCGATCCGTCGCGGCTGCCCGGCATCGTCTCGGCGCCCTTCCTGCACTGGAGCTGGGCGCACATCGAGGGCAACTCGGGGCCGCTGTTCGTCTTCGGCTTCCTCGCCGCCTACCGGGGGGTGATGAAGTTCCTCGGCGTCACCGCGCTGATCGCCGTGGCGAGCGGCCTCGGCGTGTGGTTCATCTCCAGCCCGCTCACCGTCA
Organism: Sphaerisporangium sp. NPDC088356; assembly: GCF_040685555.1. Classification (NCBI taxonomy): domain Bacteria; kingdom Bacillati; phylum Actinomycetota; class Actinomycetes; order Streptosporangiales; family Streptosporangiaceae; genus Sphaerisporangium; species Sphaerisporangium sp. NPDC088356. The sequence goes on along the minus strand of NZ_JBFBIK010000055.1, from coordinate 7,109 downwards.
CGGCGGGCGCCAGCGGCGTGGTCTTCGGCTACTTCGGCTACATCCTGGTACGGGGCATCTTCGACCGGCACCGCATCGACATCGTCGTGGGGCTGGTCATGGCGCTGTGCTTCGCCTACCAGTTCACCGGGCTGCTGCCGAGCGACGAGTTCAGCTGGCAGGGGCACCTGTTCGGCTTCGTCGGCGGCATCCTCGGCGGCTGGCTGTTCCGCGACCGGCGCCCGCGCGCCGCGGCGGCCACGCAGGGCGCCCCCGCCGCCAGGCCGGTCGGCGGCTCCCCCGCCAGGGGCCTGGAGCGGCCACCGGCCACCAGCGGCGATCCCTCCCGGGCCGCGCTGATGAAAGAGCTCGACGACCTGGGTCTCTGACCGGCCTCACGCATCCTGCCCCGTGGTCAGCGCGCGTCGTACACCTGAGTGTCAGTATCGTCCCTGTGTGACCGTCCTCATCGATCCGCCCAACTGGCCGGGGCCGCGTGGCCTGCTCTGGTCTCACCTGGTCAGCGACTCCTCGCTGGAGGAGCTGCACGCCTTCGCGGGGCGGCTCGGCGTGCCCGGCAGGGCGTTCGACCGCGACCACTACGACGTGCCGGAGACGGTGTACGCGCGGGCGGTCGAGCTGGGAGCCGAGCCGGTGGACTCCAGGACGCTGGTCAGGCGCCTGACCGACGCGGGCCTCCGGAGGCGCCGCCGCCGCACGGCCTGCTGACGCCGGTCACGGCCTATTGACGCCGATCACGGCCTCGTGAGCCGGTCACGGCCTCGGCGGGTTCACGCCAGAGCGGCCAGCTCGGCCCGTACGTTCTCGCGGGCCGAGGACTCCCACAGGTCGCGCGCCACCGAGGTGCGGTACAGCGAGGGCATCGCGAGGAGGCTCTCCAGCACCCGCGACCTGCCCGCCCGGAACGCCTCGTCGGGCACGTGCCGGTACTCCTCCCGCACGGCGTGGGCATAGGCGTCGTACCCGGGCCCGGCCAGCACCGCGAGGTCGGCGTCGCAGAGCACCTCGCCGTCGCGGTCGCCCGGCGCCGGGTCGTGGGTGGCCGTCAGCCGTACGAGCCTGGCCACCTCGCCGACCAGCCCTATACCTCCCCCGGGAGACCATCGGTCACCGCTGCCGGCAGGCCGCCCGGCGCCGCTCGCTGGAGGGTGCTCGGGCCGGGCCGTTCCCGGCAGCGGCAGCAGGCGGGGAAGGCGGGACTGGGCGAGCTGGGCGCTGCGTTCCTCGTCGCGGCCGGGCCTGCCGTCGTACACCGCGTCGTGGAACCAAGCGGCCAGCCGCACCGCCACCGGGTCGGCGGCGAGCACGGCGATCGGCTCGATGGCGGCGAGCACCGCCCGCAGGTGGTCGAGCGTGTGGTAGCGCCGGTGCGGCTCCGACCACCGCCCGATCAGCTCGGCCCCGACGGCCAGAGCCGCCGGGGAGCCGCCCGCGAGCCCCGACCACTCGACCGCGAGATCACGCATGCCGCCCATCGTGTCACGCGTCCGCCCGCCCCGAAGCGTCCGTTCACCCCAAAGCGTCCGCCCGCCCCGAAGCGTCCGTTCACCCCAAAGCCTCCGCCGGCCCCAAAGCGTCCGTCCGCCCGAAGGCACCCGAATGGTTCTCCGGAACGCGCCCGAAGGCGTTCGTCCGGCCGCGTGCGTCCGGGAAGGCGATCAGTCGGCGATGTAGGAGATCGAGCGCACCTCGTACCCGCGCGCCTTGCTGCCGCGCGTGTGCATGAACATGGCGCCGCCCTCGTAGGAGTAGGCGCAGGACTTCCCGCCGTTTTCGGGGTTGCATCCCTGGAAGATGTAGCCGACCCCGCCGAACTTGACGCGGAACAGCGTCTTCACCGCGCCCGTGGAGGCGATCTCCAGGCCGCGGTTCCTGTCCCCCGCCTTCCAGGCCCCGTAGAGGTACTTCGCGGCCTTGTCGGCGGTGGTGAGATGCCGTGACTCGTACACCTTGGCGACGGTGTCGCCCGAGACGATCATCCGGATGCCGTTGAGGGCGCCGGGCACGCGGACGCTGGTGTGGACGAACCGGCATGTGGTGCCGGTGCAGCCGTCGAACCGGTCCGGCGCCCGGTAGGCGTACGCGAACAGCGTCTTCACCGCCGCCGGGGTCGCCACGGCCGCCGCCGCGCTCCTGTCGTGCCCCAGCCAGGCCCTGAACAGCCTCTTCGCGACGCTCGCCGGGGCCAGTACCGCCTCCGTCGCCTTCACGGCCGTGGCGGCCCCCGCCGCCGTGCCCGCCTCGGCGGGCACGGGCAGGACCAGCATTCCCGCCGCCGCCAGGACCACGGCCGCCTTCGATCCACGCATCGCCACTCCCTTTACCCCTGGAGCCTGTCCCGGCTCCCGCAGGAAGACGCGGTGACGGGCACCGGGGTTCACAGGATTCACCGGGCGAGGGGGCCGTTCGCCTCCCTGTAAGCCGCCTGAGGACCCTCGTCTGACCGCGCTTTGGACCGACCATGGCGCGGCTTTCGGCAGTATTGACGGTGTGACCCTCCTCGAGCACCTTCCCCAGGACACCGGCCCCGACGCCCTCTTCGAGGCCTTCGTGGAATGGAACTCCCAGCGCGGGCTCACGTTGTACCCCGCGCAGGAGGAGGCGCTCATCGAGATCCTCTACGGCAACAACGTGATCCTCGCCACGCCGACGGGGTCCGGCAAGAGCCTGGTCGCGGCGGGCGCCCACTTCGCCGCGCTCGCCGCCGGCAAGCGCACCTTCTACACCGCGCCCATCAAGGCCCTGGTGTCGGAGAAGTTCTTCGACCTGTGCGCGGTCTTCGGCACCGAGAACGTCGGCATGATGACCGGCGACGCCGCCGTCAACGCCTCGGCGCCGATCATCTGCTGCACGGCGGAGATCCTCGCCAACATCGCCCTGCGCGACGGCAGGGACGCCGACATCGGCCAGGTCGTGATGGACGAGTTCCACTTCTACGCCGAGCCCGACCGTGGCTGGGCCTGGCAGGTGCCGCTGCTGGAGCTGCCGCAGGTGCAGTTCGTCCTGATGTCGGCGACGCTCGGCGACATGACGCGGTTCGAGACCGACCTGACGCGGCGCACCGGGCGCGAGACCGCCGTGGTCCGCTCGGCGACGCGCCCCGTCCCGCTCTACTACAGCTACCGCACCACCCCGCTGCACGAGACGCTGGAGGAGCTCCTCTCCACCCAGTCGGCGCCGGTCTACGTGGTCCACTTCACCCAGGCGTCGGCCATGGAGCGGGCCCAGGCCCTGATGAGCGTCAACATGTCGACAAAGGCGGAAAAAGAGGCAATCGCCTCGCTCATCGGTCGTTTCCGGTTCACCACGAAGTTCGGACGGGCGCTCTCCCGGCTCGTACGGCACGGCATCGGCGTCCACCACGCGGGAATGCTGCCGAAGTACCGGCGGCTCGTGGAGCGCCTCGCCCAGGCCGGGCTCCTGAAGGTCATCTGCGGCACCGACACCCTCGGCGTCGGCGTCAACGTGCCGATCCGCACGGTGCTGTTCACGGCGCTCAGCAAGTACGACGGCAACCGCGTCCGCCTGCTGCGCGCCCGCGAGTTCCACCAGATCGCCGGGCGCGCGGGCCGGGCGGGCTTCGACACCCTCGGCTACGTCGTCTGCCAGGCCCCCGACCACGTCGTGGAGAACGAGAAGGCCCTGGCCAAGGCCGGGGACGACCCCAAGAAGCGCCGCAGGGTCGTGCGCAAGAAGGCCCCCGAGGGCTTCGTGAGCTGGGGCGAGGAGACCTTCGAGCGCCTCCAGAAGGCCGAGCCCGAGCCGCTGAGCTCGCGGTTCAAGGTCAGCAACGCCATGCTCCTGGCCGTCATCAACCGTCCCGGCGACTGCTTCGCGGCGATGAAGAGCCTGCTCACCGACAACCACGAGGAGCGCAGGGCCCAGCGCCGGCACATCAGCCACGCGATCGCGATCTACCGCTCACTGCTGGCGGGCGGGGTGGTCGAGAAGCTGAGCGAGCCCGACGAATACGGCCGCATGGCCCGCCTCACCGTCGACCTCCAGCAGGACTTCGCGCTCAACCAGGTGCTGTCGACGTTCGCCCTGGCGGCCTTCGACCTGCTGGACGCCGCGTCGGTGACGTACCCGCTGGACATCGTCTCGATCGTCGAGTCCACGCTGGACGACCCCCGCCAGATCCTGCACTCCCAGCTGAACAAGGCGCGCGGCGAGGCCGTGGCGCAGATGAAGGCCGACGGCATCGAGTACGAGGAGCGCATGGAGCTCCTCACCGAGATCACCTATCCCATGCCGCTCCAGGAGCTGCTGTTCGGTGCGTACGAGACGTACAGGCGCGGGCACCCGTGGGTGGGCGACTACGCCGTCAGCCCCAAGTCGGTCGTGCGCGAGATGTACGAGCGGGCGATGACGTTCACCGAGTACGTGCAGTTCTACGAGCTGGCGAGGTCCGAGGGCACGGTGCTGCGCTACCTCGCCGACGCCTACCGCACGCTGAGCCGCACCGTCCCCGACCACATGAAGACCGAGGACCTGCAAGATCTCATCGAGTGGCTCGGCGAGCTGGTCCGCCAGGTGGACTCCAGCCTGCTCGACGAGTGGGAGCAGCTGCAGAACCCCGGCGACGAGCTGGAGCGGCCGAGCCTGGAGGAGAACACCAGGCCGGTAACCGGCAACCGGCGGGCCTTCCGGGTCCTCGTGCGCAACGCCATGTTCCGCATGGTCGAGCTGGCCGCCCTGGAGCGCTACGACGAGCTGCGCGAGCTGGCCGACATCGACTGGGAGAGCGCGCTCGACGCGTACTTCGAGGAGCACGACGAGATCCGCACCGGCCCGGACGCGCGCGGCCCGGCCCTGCTGCTCATCGAGGAGGAGAAGGAGCTCTGGCGGGTCAGGCAGGTGCTGCACGACCCCGCGGAGGACCACGACTGGGGCATCAGCGCCCAGGTCGACCTCGCCGCCTCCGACGAGGAGGGCCGCGCCGTCGTCCACGTCACCGCGGTCGACCGCCTCTGACCCGGGAGGGGCAGGGCCTCAGCCGCCCGAGGAGTCGAGCTCGGCCCCTTCGGGGACCACGATGTCGTAGGGGTCGTCGAGCCAGCCGGCGGGCAGGTGGACCCGCTCGCGGGCGTTGGACTTGCCGCGCGGCCCGTCGGCGGCCTCCCCCGGCCACGGCTGGTCCGGCGGCAGGAGGGCCAGGCGCTCGCCGAGCTCTGCCAGGGACCCGGCGGTGGCGAGCTCGCGGCGGGCCTCAGCGCCGACGGTGAAGCCCTTGAGGTACCAGCCGATGTGCTTGCGGAAGTCCAGGACGCCGTGGGTCTCGCTGCCGAAGCACTCGACGAGCAGCTCGGCGTGCCGCCTCATGGTCGCGGCCACCTCGCCCAGCGTCGGCCTGACACGCTCGTCCCGGCCCTCGAAGGCGTTGTCGAGGTCGCGGAAGAGCCAGGGACGGCCGAGGCACCCACGGCCCACCACGACCCCGTCACAGCCCGTGCGCTCCATCATGCGGAGCGCGTCGCCGGCGCTCCAGATGTCCCCGTTGCCGAGCACGGGGATCTCCGGGACCGCGTCCTTCAGGCGGGCGATGGACTCCCAGTCGGCCTCGCCGCCGTAGTGCTGCACCGCCGTACGGCCGTGCAGGGCGATGGCGCTCAGCCCCTCCTCGACGGCGATGCGGCCCGCGTCGAGGTAAGTCAGGTGATCGTCGTCGATGCCCTTGCGCATCTTCATCGTGACCGGCAGCGTGCCTGCGTTGGCCACGGCCTCGCGCAGGATGCGCCGGAGCAGGTCGCGCTTGTACGGCAGCGCCGACCCGCCGCCCCGCCTGGTGACCTTGGGCACCGGGCAGCCGAAGTTGAGGTCGACGTGGTCGGCCAGGCCCTCCTCGGCGATGATCTGGACGGCCCTGCCCACGATGGCGGGGTCGACGCCGTAGAGCTGGATGCTCCTTGGCCGCTCCCCCGGCTCGAAGCGGATCATCGCGAACGTCTTGGCGTTGCGCTCGACCAGGGCCCGCGTCGTGATCATCTCGGAGACGTACAGGCCACCGCCCTGCTCACGGCAGAGCGCGCGGAAGGCGGCGTTGGTGACTCCCGCCATCGGCGCGAGGACCACCGGGGGCCAGACCTCGATCGCACCTATCTTCACCTGCCCATTTGTACCTCACAACGGGGCAGGTCGCGTGAATCGCCTGGTCCGGCCCCTGCCGCTTGGACCGGAGGGAGCATGGACGGATAGATTGGGACCGGGTGCTGTCGCACGTGACACCGGAGGCGCTGGATGCTCCTGAGACTGCGTATCTCACTTCCTGACCGCCCGGGTTCCCTGGGCCAGGTGACACGCGTCCTCGGGATCGCGGGTGCCGACATCATCCAGCTCGTCGTGCTGGAGCGCGGCGAGGGCCGGGCCGTGGACGACCTCACGGTCTTCTGGCCCGACTCGGCCCCGCGCGCCACCCTCGTCCAGGGGCTCGAAACCGTTCCAGAGATCATCGTCGAAGGGGTGTGGGGCACCCGCGAGGCCCCGGGCACCTACCCCGAGCTGGAGATCCTGAAGTACATCACCACGGCCGGAGACCGTGCCCTGGCCACGCTGATCGACTCCATGCCCGTGCTGTTCAGCGCCGACTGGGCCGCCGCCGCCACGGAGAAGACCCCCAGGGCCGTCGTCCACTCCAGCTGGCGGGCCCCGACCGACGTGCCGTTCCCCTCCGTCACGCCTCCCCGGCCCGAGGCGCACACCCTGCCCTCCGGCCTTCACATCGTCGCGGCGCCCCTGCCGCCGCTCGCGCTCACGTTCCTGCTGGCCAGGGCCGACGGGCCGCCGTTCCACCGCATCGAGGTCCACCGGCTCACCCGGATCCTGGAGATCTTCCTCACCCTGCCGGCCGTCGAGCGCAGCGTGGCCCGCACCTTCCGCGGCTCGGCCACCCACTAGAGGTCCGCGTACGGCCCGGCGGGCGGGGCTTGCGTGCCGATCGACCGGCGGGTGAGGGCAGGGGCTCCCGTGCCGATCGCCCGGCCGGTTAGGCACAGGCGGGGAAAACCCGCTAGAGTTCCGTGACGTCGCCGCGGGAGGGCAACCGCCCTGCGGAAGACATGCGGACGTGGCTCAGCTGGTAGAGCATCACCTTGCCAAGGTGAGGGTCGCGG
>NZ_JBFBIK010000054.1:0-47324 GCF_040685555.1 Sphaerisporangium sp. NPDC088356 | reverse complement strand
TGGGGGGTTTTTGGTTTTATCTGGTGTCCCCCCCCCCCCCCCGCCCACCCCCCCCCCCCCGGGCCGGGGGGGGGGGGGCCCCGCCCCCCCCCCCACCACAGGCGTCCCCTCCTCCGGAAAGCCGCCGGGGGTCCCGCGGGAACCACCGAATCGTCGCCCCGATCTCCTCCTCGGAGACAGCCCATCAGGCCGACCGTCACTGAAAATTACATCGCGCGCACCCCACGGCTAACCGGCTTCACCCTGGTAGAAGCGAAGACGGAACATCCGGCACGGCCGGACCGGCGCGCACAATCGCCCGGACCTTGACGGGACTCCGTCGCGTCGTATTTGCTCCGCCGCACCACCACCAATCGAGAAGGCGTGCGCGGCACTGTGGACGTCAGCGATAACAGATGCCGGATCGATCTCGACCGCCGGACGAGGCGGGGCCGCCGACGCCCCCATCCGAACACGGAGACCGACGAATGAGATGTTAGCGCTAACAAAGCCTTGGTGAGGAGACGCCAGACCTCGATCTCAAAGGACATGCGTGAGACGACGGCTCAGGGCCATACTCGCGGCGGACACCCCGCCCCTGGTGGTCGCGGGCATGCTGCTGGCGCCCGACCGGTGGCGGCCGCGTCGTCCGGCACGGTCCCTAGGCCCCCACCTTATTCATCCTCAACGGCGCGGCCTGCTCCATCGCTTGATCTGCTCCGCGGTGCGGCGGCATCCACCGTCGCCATTCAGATCCACCGGATTTCCATGTAGCGACGGCAGGTGGTCAGAGCACGGAGTGTTTACGCGCGTGCACACCATCAGGGGCATGAGCGGGCATGTCGCTCGCCAGAAAGCCGCCCCCCGAATGACGGCGCGCCAGGTGAGAAATTACCACCTCAGGAGTGAACGTGAGATCAGCATTTCCACTTCCGGTCAAAGCCGGGTTCAGGCGCGGAGCCGCCTGGCTCGCGGCCCTGCTGTGCATCATGACGTTGCTTCCGGCGGCTGCGGCCCGGGCGGACAACCCCATCATCCAGACCATCTACACCGCCGACCCGGCTCCACTCGTCTACAACGGCCGGGTGTACCTCTACACGGGGCATGACGAGGACGGCTCGACGTACTTCACCATGAAAGACTGGCGCGTGTGGTCGTCCGCGGACATGGTGAACTGGACCGATCACGGCTCCCCGCTGAGCGTAGCGAGCTTCAGCTGGGCGAAGTCCGACGCGTGGGCGGGCCAGACCATTTACCGGAACGGCAAGTTCTACTGGTACGTTCCGACGACCAACCGGGCGACCGGGCGGATGGCCATCGGGGTGGCCGTGTCCGACAGCCCCACCGGACCCTTCAGGGACGCCATCGGGCGCCCGCTGGTCGAGAACGGTGAGATCGACCCGACGGTCTTCATTGACGACGACGGGCAGGCATATCTGTACTGGGGCAACCCACACCTGACGTACGTGAAGCTCAACACCGACATGATCTCGTACTCAGGTAGCCCGACACAGATTCCCCTCACCACCGCGGGATTCGGCACTCGCACCGGCGACGCCAACCGTCCGACCCTGTTCGAGGAGGGGCCCTGGGTCTACAAACGCAACGGCATCTACTACAACGTGTTCGCGGCGAAATGCTGCTCGGAGTTCATCGCCTACTCGACGGCCACCGGCCCTACCGGCCCGTGGACCTACCGGGGAACGATCATGCCCACGCAGGGCGGCAGCTTCACCAACCACCCCGGCGTCATCGATTTCAACGGCGGTTCCTACTTCTTCTATCACAATGGCGCGCTGCCGGGCGGTGGCGGTTACACCCGTTCGGTCGCCGTGGAGAAGTTCGCCTACAGATCCGACGGCACCATTCCCACGATCAACATGACCACGACGGGTGCTCCTCAGATAGGCACCCTGAATCCCTACGTCCGCCAGGAGGCCGAGACGATCGCCTGGGAGTCCGGCGTCGAGAGCGAGCCCGCCAGCGAAGGCGGAATGAACATCGGGTTCATCGAGAACGGGGACTATGTCAAGGTCAAAGGCGTCGCATTCGGCACCGGCGCGACGTCCTTCAACGCAAGGGTCGCCTCGGCGGCCGGCGGCGGCAAGATAGAACTGCGTCTGGACGGCGCCAACGGCACACTGGTGGGAACATGCACCGTCCCGGGCACCGGCGGCTGGCAGACCTGGACCACCGTCTCCTGTCCGGTCAACGGCGCGACGGGAACCCACGACCTGTACTTCAGGTACACCGGCGGAAGCGGCACCCTGTTCAATGTGAACTGGTGGCAGTTCAACGGCGGTGGCGGCCCGACGCCCACGCCGACCCCCACGCCCACCCCCACGCCCACGCCCACGCCGACCCCGACGCCCACGCCCACGCCCACGATCAGCGGTGCCTGCAGTGCGGTCTACCGCACCACCAACTCGTGGTCCGGTGGCTTCCAGGGCGAGGTCACGGTGACGGCCGGCAGCTCGGCGATCAACGGCTGGACCGTCAAGTGGACCCTGACCGGCGGCCAGACCATCACCCAGCTCTGGAGCGGCACGCTGAGCACCAGCGGCTCGGCCGTGTCGGTGACCAACGCCCCCTACAACGGCTCGCTCGGGGCGTCCGCCTCGACGACGTTCGGCTTCACCGGCGGCGGCACGCCGTCGACACCGACCCTCACCTGCACCAGCCCGTGAGAGCGACGGCGCCCTGATCGGTGACGAGAGTGTGGGTGCACCGCTGTGCCGGTGCACCCACACCGCGCTGTTCCCTACTGGCTCACGCTGAAGTCACTGAAGTTGAGGTGTCCCGTCACGCCGGCGGCGTGAGAGGTGGCGATCAACCCGGCGTGACGACCAGGGCGGCGTATCCGGGCGACGACGCGGCGGCGGTGAGATCGTTGCGGATCACCACACCCGCCTTGGCCCATGAGTTGGTGTTGTCCATCCAGGTGACGACCCGTGGCCAGAACGAGAAGTGCCGCGAACAAGACAGTGAGGGGGCCTCTGGCCAGGCTCCTGCAAGGTCACGAGCCGCGTGAGTGCAGATGAGCGCCTCCCAGGCCGGCAGATCGCGTTGAGAACCCTGCGATCAGTCAGTGGTCGGGTCAGACCCTACCGGGAGGCGCTCACCTACATCCTCACTGTCAGTTACGGCTCCACTTCTGGTTGGCGCCGCCGGTGCAGGTCCACAGCTGTACGAGCGTGCCGTTGGCGGTCGCCTCGCCGGTGACGTCCAGGCACAGGCCTGACTGCACGCCGGTGACCGTGCCGTCGGCGTTGAGGTTCCACTGCTGGTTGGTCCCGTTGCCGCAGTCCCAGATCACGACCTTGGTGCCGGGTGTGGTGCCGCCCGCCTCGGCGTCCAGGCACTTGGTGCCGTATACCTGGAGTTGCTTGCCGGAGGTGAGGTTCCACTGCTGGTTGGTGCCGCCGTTGCAGTCCCAGATCGCCACCTGGGTGCCGTTGGCCTGCGACTGGGCGGGGACGTCCAGGCAGCGGCCCGATGCCGTGCTGCGCAGCACGTTGGAGGGGCCGTTGCCGGGGCCGGGGGTGATTGACAGGTTGTCGAACTGCGCCGTCTCGGTCGCCCCGGTGCCGATGCCGACCTGGCCGGCGCCCCACATGGCGTCGGTGACCGTGCCCACCGTCACGCCGTCGATCTTGGCGGTGATCGTGGAGCCGGAGAAGCCCAGCGACAGGGTGTGCCACCGGCCGGTGCCGAGGGCGGCCACGGTGCCGCTGCGTAGTGTCGTGACGGCGTTGGCGGCGGTGTTGCGCTGGATGGACCAGGCGCCGGTGTCGGTGACCCGAAGGTAGTAGGCGTTCTGCCCGGCCGGGCCGTAGTGCTGGGTGCCTCCTCTGCCGATGAGCTTGACGTAGCCCGCCTGCTCCAGCAGGACGTCGGAGGACACGGTGTAGTTGCTCCAGTTCACATCACCGAGCAGCGCGTACGGGTCGTAGTCGCCGTCCCAGGTGATAGGCATGCGCGGGGACATCTGGCGCACGCACCGGCCCGCGCGGCCCGCGCCGCAGGCGGTCACCTCGAAAGCCCCCTGCTGGTCCATCAGGTACTTAGCCTCCTTGCCCACCGCGTACCCGTCGTAGTCGTCGGAGTACGGCAGCGCCAACGACCCGGGCGCGGGGCTCGTGGCGGTGCCCTTGCCCTGCCCCGTGGTGGTGGTGATGGTGTACACGCGGCCGGGCTGGACGGTCAGCGAGTAGGCGCCGCCCGAGGGCGTGATGTCGCTCCCGCGCGCCATGTAGTCGGCGGGGTTGGTGGAGTTGAGGTTGGTGGACCACACGTGCACGGTGCCGGTGGGCAGGCCGCCGGTGACGGTGAAGTTCAGCGTCTGGGCCGCGCTCGCGTCCACGGTCTCGATGACCGTGCTGTACCCGGAGTTGTCGGGCGACTTCAGCGACACATAGCTGCCGTTGGCGCGCACGCCGCCGATGTAGCCGCTGGAGGAGTCCAGGTAACGCCAGCCCGGTGCGGTGAACTGGGTGGTCTGCGCCATCGTCCAGGCGTTCTTGCCGACCGCGTAGTAGCCCGACCACGGCTGGGGCGCGATGGCGACGCCCATCGTGGGCCACGGGATGTTGGGGGTGATGGCGGCGACGATCGGCCAGTTCAGGTAGGCGGTCATCTTGCCGTCGATGTAGTCGCGGTTGATGCCGCGCGCGAGGGCCTTGGCTCCGTCGTTGTAGTCGTCGGACCCGTTCTCACTGGCCCACAGCTGCTTGCCGGAGTTGACGGCGTTGGTGGAGCTCGGGCAGTTGGTCTGCCCGCTGCGGTAGCCGCACACGTAGTGCGATCCGAAGATGTCCACCGCGTTGCGGAAGGCCGCGTTGTTCACCGCGTCGTCGGCCGCGCCCCAGCTGGTGTCGTCGGCCACGATCTTGACGTTGCCGAAACCGTTGGCATCCAGCGCGGTGTTCAGGTTGATGTACCAGTTCAAATCGCGGCCCCGCTCGTTCCACCCGCCCAGGTAGTCGATGGTCAGCCCGTGACTGTTCTTCGCGCACTTCAACCAGTCGACCAGGTAATTGATCATGTCCTGCGACCAGAAGTTGCGGTTGCCGATCCACCCCGGCGCACCCCACGCCAGGCCCGCCAGCTTGATGTTCGGGTTACGCGCCTTGGCCTGCTCCATCAGCCACCACTCATAACCCCGGCCGCAGTCCAGATCGGCGGCGGTGTGCCGGTGACTCGGCTCGGCGCCGCTGGTGGAGTTGGTGTCGCCGCCGATCTCCACCTTCATGATCTGCACCGCCGCCCCGTAGCCGGGCTTGAACATGTAGTCCAGGATCTGCCCGCGCTGAGGCTCGGGGTAGTCGACGAGCAGGCGGCTGTTGCCTCCCCCGCCGCTGATGGCGCCCACACCGTCGAGTGCACGGCCGCCCGAGCCACCGTTGATCGTGATCGCGACGGCGGCCTGCGCTGACGAGAAACCGATCACGCAGATCGCCGCCGTCAGCAGCGCGACCACAAGCGTCGAGGCGAACACCTTGGTCTTACTTCGTCGGCTCATCAAGCGAGTTCCTTTCGATGTGGGTGAGCGATGGATGGTCGACCGGCCTCGGCCGATGGTGGTTTTCGCGTGGTGCGACCGGTGACGGCGGGGTCGCGGCCGCGCGGCCCTTGGCCAGGACTCGCCAGAGCTTGACGGCGAGGCCGCCGTACGCCCAGGCGTGACCGTCACCTGCGACCGCTCCCGTACCTGGTTTCTCGTGGGCCGCCGTCGCACCACCTCGAGGACGCCCGGATCGATCACCTGCCGGCCATGGCGGAACCGCAGAACCTGGACGTAGGTGCCGGGTCGTCTGTGTGGACGCCGATCCCGTCGTGCTGGTCACGGTCGCGGATCGTCGCTGATCCGTATCGCAGCCGGAGACTCCTGCCGCTCACCACCGACTCCGGCAGGAGGAAGCCGCCATGGAGACCAAGTGTGGAAACCCCCACGAAACATGTCAAGACCATCGACGAATCGGTTCGACAAGATATCTGGGCTCCCGGCAGGCCTGTGTTTCATGTGCGACTTGGTCCCGCACGTCGTCAGGCGAACGCGCCGCCCCGCCACGCCACGCAGCGAACGCATGAACGTTTCATCACCTCGACCCCTCGCGGAAGTGCGACCGCGTCCTGTCAGGGCAGATGACGCCACATGGGCGGGTCGACGAACCGTGATGGACAAGAGGCGGGGCCTTGACAGAGCCTGTCGCGTCGTATTTGCTCCGCCACACCACCACCTCAGCCCACCCCAGTGAAGAAAGGCATCGGTTCACCCTCATCGAAATGTTAGCGTTAACAATATGATCTGAAGCCGTCTCACCGCCGAGTCCGGCCAGGCCACACAGTGTGGGCTGGGCCTTCCACGCGTGGCCGTCTCACACCGGCCCGATCAGTCGCCGGCTTCTCCCCGAAAGGGAGGTTCTCTGGTCCACAACACAGGGTTTGGCGCTTCGCCAAGCCCGTACGCGGGCATCGGGGTGCGAACGCTGGTCGCCGCGTGACCGCGCCAGTTCCCGGATCTCGGCACCACTACCACCCTGAAACCCGGGATCGGGTGCCGTGGCACCGCGACCGGCTTCTCGCGAAGCCGCGGGCCTGGGCGACCATCACAGGGCTCCGTGCGCTCAGCTCTCCGGGCCCGGGGGCGCGGACGGGGGCAGGAACGCCGTCTGGATGAGGCGGGAGCCGTACCTGCGATCGACGTAGTAGGCGCGGCCGGGCGGCAGCGGGTGCGGCCGTACTCCGAACAGCACGCCCTCGTCGCGGTCTCCCGACAGGATGACGGCGGGGCTCGCCATGTCCTTGAGCCGCTGCATGACGGGGTCGAACATCGCCCGCCCCGCCCCGCCCATCGCCCGGGACAGCACGAGGTGCAGCCCGATGTCGCGCGCCTGCGGCAGCAGGTCGAGCAGCGGCGCCAGCGGGTTGTTGCCGGTGGCCACCAGGTCGTAGTCGTCCACGACGAAGTAGAGGTCGGCGCCCTTCCACCAGTTGCGCGAGCGGAGCTGGTCCGGGGTGAGGTCGGCCGGGGGCAGCCGCTTGACCAGCGCCTCCCTGGCCTCGGCGATCATCTCCACCGCCGCCGTGCTGGAGGCCGCGTAGCCGATGCGGTGCTCGGTGTACGCGGCGTCCAGCAGCGAGCGGCGGTAGTCGATGACGATGAGCCGCGCGTCGGCCGGGGCGTGCCGGGCGACGACGCCCTCGGCGACCAGCCGCAGCAGGTTGGACTTGCCGCTCTCGGTGTCGCCGATGACCGTGAGGTGCGGGTCGATGTCGAACTCCGCCGAGACCGGGGACAGCGTGGCCTCGTCGATGCCGATGGGGACGCGCGGCCCGGACTGGTCGGGGCCCGGCAGGGCGTCCACCTGCAGGACGGCGGGCAGCAGCCGCACCCGGGGCGCGGGCGCGCCCTTCCACGCCTCCCTGACGCCGTCGACGAGCGCCCGCACGCCGATCGTCAGGTCGTCGGCCTGGCGTACCCCGTCGACGCGGGGCAGCGCGCTGAGGAAGTGGAGCCCGTCACGGGTCAGGCCCCGGCCGGGGACGCCTTCTGGCACGGCCAGCGCGGTCTTGCGGTTGACCTCCGACTCGTAGGCGTCGCCGAGGCGCAGCTCCAGCCGGGAGCCGAACAGGTCGCGGATGCCGGGCCGGAACTCCGACCACTTGTTGGTCGCGGCGACGACGTGGATGCCGTACCCGAGGCCGCGGGCGGCGAGGTCGGTGATGGTCGGCTCCAGCGAGTCGAAGTCCTGCCGCACCGTGAGCCAGCCGTCCACGACGAGGAAGACGTCGCCGAACTCGTTGCCGGTGATCGCTCCCTCGGCGACCTGGCGCCGGTAGGTCGCGAACGAGTCGATGCCCCGCTCGGCGAACTCGCGTTCACGCTGCTGGAGCAGGCCGGTCACCTCCGCGACCGTACGGCGCACGCGGTCGCTGTCGAGCCGGTTCGCCACGCCGCCGACGTGGGGCAGGCCCTCCAGGGACGCCAGCGTGCCACCGCCGAAGTCGAGGCAGTAGAACTGCACCTCGCGCGGGGTGTGGGTGAGCGCCAGCCCGGCGATCAGCGTGCGCAGGATCGTGCTCTTCCCGCTCTGCGGCGAGCCGACGACGGCGAGGTGCCCCGCCGCGCCCGACAGGTCGACCCCGAGCGGGTCGCGCCGCTGCTCGAACGGCCGGTCGACGATGCCGAGCACGGCGCGCAGCTTGCCGCGTCCGGCCCAGCCGGCGGTGGTCAGGCCGTGCTCGGGCGTGATGCTCAGCGGCGGGAGCAGGTGGCTCAGGGTCAGCGGCTCGGCCAGCGGCGGCAGCCAGATGCGGTGCGCCGGCGGCCCGTACCCCTCGAACTGGCGCACCATGATGTCCAGCAGGCTGTCCCTGCCGGTCGCCGCGGGCTCCGGCTCGGGGTCGGGCTGCTGCGGGGGGACGGGCGGCGGGATGTACGCCGGGCCATACACGACGACCTGGCGCTGGTCGGCCGAGGCGCGGCGCTCCTGGCGTGCCTCCGGCGCGAACGGGCCCGAGACGTACGCCGCCTTGAACCTGGTCATGCCGCTGGTGTCGAACTTCAGGTAGCCGTTGCCCGGCGCGGAGGGCAGCTCGTAGGCGTCGGCGACGCCCAGCACGACCCTGCTCTCCATGGCCGAGAAGGTGCGCAGCCCGATGCGGTACGACAGGTGGGTGTCCAGGCCGCGCAGCCTGCCCTCCTCCAGCCGCTGGGACGCCAGCAGCAGGTGCACGCCGAGCGAGCGGCCGAGCCGACCGATCATCACGAACAGGTCGATGAACTCGGGCTTGGCCGACAGCAGCTCGCTGAACTCGTCGAGCACCACGAACAGCGTGGGCATCGGCCGCAGGTCGGCGCCCTGCTCCCTCGCCCGCTCGTAGTCGCGCAGGGACGCGTAGTTGCCCGCCGAGCGCAGCAGCTCCTGGCGGCGCACCATCTCGCCATGCAGGGCGTCGTACATGCGGTCGACCAGCGGGAGCTCGTCCTCCAGGTTGGTGATGACGGCGGAGACGTGCGGCAGCGACTCCATGCCGAGGAACGTCGCGCCGCCCTTGAAGTCGACGAGCACGAAGTTGAGGATCTCGGAGGAGTGGGTGGCGGCGAGCCCGAGCACCAGGGTGCGCACCAGCTCGCTCTTGCCGGAGCCGGTCGCGCCGATGACGAGGCCGTGCGGCCCCATGCCGCCCTGGGCGGACTCCTTGATGTCCAGCTCGACCATGCGGCCGTCGGCGCCCAGCCCGATCGGCACCCGCAGCCGGTTGCGCGGCGCGCGGGGCCGCCACAGCGCGGGGATCTCCAGGTGGCGCGGGTCCACCACGCCGAGCAGGTCGGTGAGCGTCATGTTGGCGGCGAGGACGTCCTGGCCGTCGCCGCTCTTGGCCGTGGAGGCGCGCAGCGGGGCGAGCTGGCGGGCCAGGCCGTCCGCCTGGAGGAAGGACAGCCGGTCGGGCCGGCCGAGCCCGGTGACCAGCTCCTTGCCCGCGTGGTCGAGCTGGATCCGGTTGAACCGGTCGGGCAGGACCTCCAGCCGCAGGGTGATGCCCTCCTCGGTGAGGGCCGTCGAGCCGCTGAGGTCGATGACGGTGACTCCCTGGATGGCGTCCGCGCCGAGCTGGGAGTCCTGCGGGACGTACCCGCCGTCGACGATCACCACGTGATACGGCAGGGCCTCAAGCGAGGCGCCGGGCCTGAACCTGCCGCGGTCCTTCAGCTCACCGCCGAGCAGCCGGTCGAGATCGCGCAGGTCATCGGCCATGAGCCGCACGGGGCCCGCCGCGTCGATCTCCTCCGGGTGCAGGGCGTGCGGCAGCCACTTGACCCACTCCCACTGGGCCATCCACTCCTTGCTGGCGCACACGGCGACCCGCATCTCCTCCGGGGAGTGGAAGACGGCGAGCTGCCCGATGAGCGCGCGCACGAGGTCGCGGACGGCCCCGGGTTCGCCCGTTGGCATGATGCGGGCGAAGGAGTGGAGCGCCATGGCGATCGGCAGGTCGTCCACGGTCGAGTGGGCCCCGACGAAGCGGCGCAGCGCCCCCGCGGACATGGCGTCGAGGTCCTCGACCGGCTTGGACTCCGGCGGGATGAGCTGCACGGCGAGGCGCTGGGTGCCCGTGCCCACCCGGACGGTGGCGAAGTCACCGTCGCGGGGCCTGCGCTCCCACAGGCGCGGGCCCATGACGACCGACCACAGCGAGTCGGGGTCGGGGCCGTTCCAGTGGAGCGCCTCGCGCTGCTGGCGGGCGGCCCTGCGCACCTTCTTGCGGGTCTGCGACAGGTAGCGGAAGTAGTCGCGCCGCAGGCCGTTGAGCCGCAGCTTGCGCTCTCCCGAGGCCCGGCCGAGCTGGCTCAGGCTCATGCCGACCATCGAGAAGGCGAACATGCCGCTGGCGACGTACATGATGGGGTTGGCGCTGCCGCCCGCCGTGAACATCAGGGCCATCGCGGCCCCGCCCGCCACCATGGGCATGAAGGTGAGCACCTGCGTGAAGCCGCCGGAAGTGGTCTCGGGGATCTCCGGGGGCGACTCCAGCAGGATCTCGCCTCGCGGCGGTGCCGGAGGCGGCCGCCGCTCGGGCCGCCGGACAACGACTATGCCCACGTCGCTCCATAGCTCAGGGGATCTGCCCTGAAACCTCCGTGCCGACCGGGCTCCAGGGACCTTCGTACGACCAACCAACCGTAGCGAATTTCGATCATTCTGCTGGCAGAGTCCCGTGACTACGCCGAACGTCCTAGAAACAGGCACAAATCCTGCTCTCTCGTGTCATGCCATCCCGCTACGGTATTCGCGTGATCTCTTTGGAGCCGGTGTGACGCTGAACCCGATGGCGGGACCCCCCATGCGCGGTCCGGGGGGGCCTGGAGGCGCGCTGGACGTGATGAACGGATCACCGAAGGCCGCGGTCCTCCGCGCGCCCGGATCCGCCGTCGCCATGAGCCGGGTCACCATCGTTACCCCCCGCAAGAGGATCGACCTGGCGGTCCCCTCCGACCTCCCGCTGGCGCACGTGCTGCCGAACGTGCTGGCCGCGGCGGGCGAGAGCGGCGACGAGAGCGTCCTCAGCACGACCGGATGGGTCCTGCAGCGGGTCGGGGGCAAGGGGCTCGACCTGGACGCGAGCATGAGCACGCTCGGCATCCGCGACGGCGAGGTCCTCTACCTCCTGCCCCGCCCCTCCGAGCTGCCCGAGGCCGTCTTCGACGACGTGGCCGACACCATCGCCACGGGGATCAAGGAGAGGTCCGGCCGGTGGCAGCCCCGGCACACGCGGACGGCCGGCCTCGGCACGGCCGTCGCGCTGCTGGTCGCCGGCGCCCTCCCGCTGACCGTGGCCGGACCGCCCTGGACGCTGACCACCCTGGTGGCGGGCCTGTTCGCCCTCCTGCTGGTCGGGGCGGGCGCCGCGCTCTCCCGTGCGCTCGGGGACGCGGCGGCCGGAGCGGTCATCGGGTACACCGCCCTGCCGTACGCCTTCATGGCCGGGGTCCTCGCGCCCACCAAGAGCGGGAGCCTGCTCTCGCTCGGAGCGCCCAACCTGCTCGCCGGCTTCGCCATGACCGCGCTGGCGGCCACGGTCGCCGGATGGGCCATCGCCGAAGGGCTGCCGAACTTCTTCGGCGTCATGGTGGCCGCCATGGCGGGCGCGGCGGGCGCGGCGATCGTGATGGTGTGGAGCGCGCCCCCGGCCGGCGTCGCGGCGCTGGTGGTCGCGGTGGTCCTGGCGTGCACGCCGCTGATCCCGGCGCTCTCGTTCCGGCTCGCCAGGCTCCCGCTCCCGTCGGCTCCGAGGAACGCCGAGGAACTCCGCGACGACAAGCAGGAGCTCGACGGGCCCGACGTGAAGAGGCGCGCGGTCGAGGCCGAGCGGTTCGCCACCGGCCTCGCGGCGGGGGTCGCGCTGGTCGCGCTGGCCTCGCAGCTGTTCCTGTTCGGCGCGACGGGGTGGATCGGCGGGGCCATGGAGGTCGTGCTGGCGCTCGCGCTGACGATGCGTGCCCGCGTGTTCCTCGGGGTCGGGCAGCGCCTGTGGCTGCTCGCCGCCGGGGTGACCGGGCTCGTCGTCGTGCTGGTCTCCGCGGCCCTGGCGGGCCCGCTCGCCGCCCTGCTGGTGAGCCCGGCCCTGCTGGCGATGGCAGGGGTGGGCGCCGGGATGGGTCTCTTCCTCCCCCAGCGGCGCCCCACGCCGTTCTGGGGCAGGGCGGGCGACATCGCCGAGTTCACGCTGATCGCCGCCCTGTTCCCCCTGGCCCTCGGAGTGCTCGACGTCTACAGCTGGGTGCGCGGGCTCGCCGGTTGACGCCGGTGTTCATGCCGGTGTCAGGGTGACTGCCGGGGTTGTAAGGTTCCTCGGTGTCGGCTGTCCGGCGATCATGACGGAAGTTGAGGGGCACGTGACAGAGTTCGGCGACTTCGCGAGCATCGATGTGGACAAGCTGCTCGGCTCGGCCCAGAAGCAGCTGGCCCAGGTGGAGGAGCTGCAGCGCCGCACCGCCGAGCTGGTCGGCCGCGCCCTGGACAAGGACGGGCTCGTCACCGTCGGATACACCGCGCAGGGGCTGCACGAGCTGGAGCTGAACCCCCGTGCGATGCGCCTGGCGTCCGCGGACCTGGCCGACATGATCAAGAGCGTGGCCCGGGAGGCGGCGGCGGATCTCGAGCGGCAGACGCACGAGCTCATGGAGGAGATGTTCGGCGCGGACAACCCCATGAACCTGCTGAAGGATCCCGACGCCGCGCTCGCGCAGGTGAAGGAGGCCGAGGCCGCCTACGACCGCACCTTCGAGGAGGTGATGTCCGATCTGGAGCAGATCCGGCGTCGCCTCCAGTCGTGAGCCATCCCTGGACGCACCGCTATATGTTGGAGAGCGGGATGCGCGTCTGCTTCGCCTGTTCCTGCTGCGCGCTCATGGCGGTGACCTTGGACTCCAGCTCCGCCTGCTTGGACTGGACCATCGTGAACACCATCGCCGCGGCGCCGGCCGCCATGCCGTACTTCTTCACCAGGCCGCCTACGGTCACTTGCGCGCCCGTGGCGGCGATCTCCGACGTCGCCTGCGACGCCACGTTGACGACCGGAATGCCCCGTGTCGCGATGGTGTAGATCGTCAGGGCGGTGAGGAGCGCCCCCACGGCGCCCGACGCCATCCCACCGTAGAAGGACAGCTTGGACATCCCGTGCATGATCTTGGCTGAGTCGAAGTGGACGCCCGCGCCGTCGTCGATGTTCTTGAGCATGATGTCGACCGCGCCCTTGAACGCCTCCTCGTCCTGAGCCGTCCAGTCCTTCGGGGGCACGTCGCTGACATGCTTCTTGAGGTCCGCCCCGACGCCTTCCAGCGCCTTGGCGATCTCACCCCATTTGTCCCCCGCCCCTGACAGATTGCCGGGCCTGGAGGCGATGCCCGCGATGGCGAGCCCGATCATGCGCCCTCTCACCGGGTTCACCACGCAGTACGCCAGGGCGCCGAGGGCTCCGGCGACGTACCCGTACTCCCAGCCTTCGTAGCTCACGGCTTCAACTCCGATTTGACCCCGTCGAGGCTCTTCAGCACGTCGCCCTCCTGCAGCTTCCAGGCCTCGCCGGAACGCCTCAGGTCGTCGCGCCAGATCTCCATCTGCTTGCGCACCGCTTCGATGTAGCTGCCGGAGCCGGCGCACACGCCGCCGTGGGCACCGGAGATCGGCATGCCCACGGCACCACAGTCGAGGAAGCCGATGTGGTTGTTCCCCGGTTCCTTCTTGACGGCCTCGGCCTTGGCGCCGGGCCCGTTGTAGATCTTGACACCGAGGTCGATGACGGCGTCGTGCTTGACCTCGCGGGTGGCGCCCGGGTCGCCCTTCCCGTCGCCGGTACCGGTACCAGTGCCTTTCCCCCCGGTCGGAATGCCGGAGACGTTAGGAAAGCCGCTTCCGCCGCCTCCGCCGCTCGGAGCCGGGGGCAGGGAGATGCCCGGGTCGCCGGAT
Source organism: Sphaerisporangium sp. NPDC088356 (assembly GCF_040685555.1). Lineage (NCBI taxonomy): Bacteria > Bacillati > Actinomycetota > Actinomycetes > Streptosporangiales > Streptosporangiaceae > Sphaerisporangium > Sphaerisporangium sp. NPDC088356. The sequence goes on along the minus strand of NZ_JBFBIK010000054.1, from coordinate 33,372 downwards.
GGACTCCCTGCCGAGGGATCGGACGTCGTGGGCACGTTCGGATTGGGGATGTCGGGGATGCTCGGGTCCGGCACATCCGGAACGTTCGGAACGGGGACGTCCGGGATGTTCGGATCGGGGATGTTCGGGTCCGGGATGTTCGGGTCCGGCACGTTCGGGTCCGGCACGTTCGGATCGGGGATGTTCGGGTCCGGCACGTTCGGATCCGGGACGTTCGGATCCGGGACGTTCGGGTCGACGGAGTCCGGGGAGTACGGGTCCGCCTGGGTGGAGCCGTACGGGTCGTGCGCGTTCGGGCCCGCGAGATCGGCAGGTCCGCCGGGATCGATGGGGCCGCCCGGATCGGCGGGGTCGGCGGGGTCGCTCACCTGCGGGTACGCGTCCCGCGCCTCAGGGTACGACGGCCCCGTGACCTGGTACAGCGGATCCCCGCCCGCCGGATCGCCGGGCGAGAAGGGAGCGCCCTGACCGTCCAGATGGCCGAGGCCGGAGAAGCTCGGATCCACCGGCCCTTCGGCCCCCTGAGGCTGGCCGGACCCGCTCGGGCCGCCGGCGTGCGCCCCGGACCCGCCGTCCGGCACGGCGTACGGCCCGCCCACGACGGTACCGCCCGAGTCCGGCGCGAAGGCACCGCCCCCGGACGCGGTCGAAGATCCGGAGTCGACCGAAGAGGCGGAGCTCTCCGACGAGGGAGAGGTCACCGAACTTTGCCCGTTCAGCAGCGCTTCTATGCCCCGTTGCCCGCTCACTCCCGCCCCCGCCTCGCACCCCGACAGCACTTGATCAACCGTAGAAATGCAGACTAGCCCAGCGTCCATCGGCCGTACAGAAAGGCACGAAGCCCGCCTTCCGGTCGCGTCCGTGCGCGAACCCCCACCTCACCGGCACGCATCCCCGTCCCGGCGGGCGCGCTTCTATGCTGTCCGCGATGACCCGCCAGGCAAGGCTGAGGTGGCATGCAGACTCGTCGTGATCTTTACCAGGCGCATCGGCTGATGATGCAGCGCCTCGGCATGGCCCTGCTCCAGGGAGAGCCAGACGTCCCCGAGTCCCCCATGCGCAGGCACAACGTCGCCATGTTCTGCGGCGTGCTGGTGGCGGTGCTGGTCGTGGCCGGCTTCGGCGTCTGGGGGCTGATCAAGCCCGGCGGCGCCACCGCCCTCACCGAGCCGGGCACGCTGATCGTCGAGGAGGAGACCGGCGCGACCTACGTCTACAGCCGGCAGGAGGCGAAGCTCATCCCGGTCGCCAACTACACCTCCGCCAGGCTGCTGCTCGACAGCGCGGAAGTGAAGGTCCGCACGGTGTCGTCGGCGTCGCTGGCGGGGTTCTCCCGGGGCACGCTGGTGGGCATCCCCGGCGCGCCCAACTCCCTGCCCGCGCCGGAGAAGCTGGTCCATGGCCCGTGGACGGCGTGCGTGGCCGAGAGCGTGGATCCGAGCGGCACCCGCAGGCCGTACGTCTCCCTGGTCGGCGGCATGGACGTCGGCGGCAGGCCGTTCGGCGGCGACGCCATGCTCGCCGACGACGGCCAGCAGTCGTGGGTGATCCTCGCGGACCGCCGCATGCGGGTGTCGGACGCGGGTGTTCGCGCCCTGACCGCCGAGCGGCCCCGCCAGGTGCCCGCGACCTGGCTCAACGCGCTGCCCATCGGTCCCGATTTCCGGGGTCCGAGCATTCCGGGCCTGGGCGCGAAGGTCCGCGGGCCGGACGGCCGCCTCTCCGCGGTCGGCCGCGTGTACACCGTGCCGGCGGTGACCGGCGGCGCCCCCCGCTGGCACGTCCTGCTGCGCGACGGCCTGGCCTCGATCACCCAGACGCAGGCGACGCTGCTCCTGCAGGATCCGGCGAGCAAGGGCGCGTACGGCAGGAGCCCCGTGCGCGCCATCGAGCTCGACGCGGCCCGCGCCAACGCGGCCCCGCAGTCGCGCACGTCACTGGCCGCCGACGGCCTGCCCTCGACGATGCCCGAGGTCACCACGCCCGACCCGGCGTCCCAGCTGTGCGCCGTCTACCCCGACACGGCCAAGGGGTCCACCCGCGCGCGGCTGACGATCGGCAGCCGCGTCGCGATCCCCGTACCGCAGGGCGCCGCCTCCGACCAGGACCACGTCGACCAGGTGATGCTGCCTCCGGGCGGCGCGGTGCTCGCGGGCCTGCTGCCCGGAGAGGGACGGCTCGACGCGGTCCAGAACTACTCGCTGATCACCGACCAGGGGCGGAGGTTCGCCCTCGCCTCGGGCGATCTGCTGCCGAAGCTCGGCTACGAGCAGAGCGAGGTGGCGCCGCTGCCGGCCCAGCTGCTGCACCTGATCCCGGAGGGCCCCGCCCTGGACCCGGCCGCCGCTCACGTCCCCGTGCCCGTCGACCGCGCGGAAGTGCTGAAGCCTTGACTGCGCGAGCGACCAGGGGTACGAGAAAGCGTTACTGACTCGCAATGTGACCCCTGTCCACTGTGTTGCGAATGATCCTAGTGTTGAATTGATCAGCATCGCGGGGGCCGACGATGCGTGTCGCAGTGTGGGCCGCCGTGTGCATGGCCAGGCCACTTCCATGGAGGTATCCCGTGGACCAGCAGACCGCAGCCGCGCATCTTCCCCAGATCGTCGAAGCTGGAAAGAAGACCGATCTGACCCATTCGATCATCGGCAGCATCCAGACCCAGCTCCAGGGCCATGTCGCCGAGCTTCGGGCGGGCTGGGGCGGCCAGTCGGGCATGGCATTCGAAAGCGTTTACACCCGATGGAACGACGAGCTCAGCGTCGTGCTCCGCGAGCTCCAGAACCTGTCGATGAAGCTTCACCAGGCGGAGAAGCGGTACCGCGCGACGGAGCACGACCAGACGGCCGTCGCCCAGCGGCTCACCGCCGACATCAACGTCTGACGCGACCGGCATCTGACGAACGGAGATCATCATGGCTGGCATCAACAACGACATCGACCGCACACTGGTCAACTTCGGGTCCATGACCACCGGACGCCAGGACTTCGCCCGCCAGTGGCAGGCGATGGAAGGTACGCTCCAGCAGCTCGAGACCGACCTCGACCTCCTGCTCGGCGAGTGGGCCGGTGACGCCCGCGCCGCGTACTGGCAGGCGAGGGGGAACTGGGACGCGGCCTCCGGGCGTATGGCAGGCCTGCTCCAGCAGCTCGGCGCCGTCATCGAGCAGGGTCACGAGAACTTCTCCCTCGCGGAGAAGGCCAACGTCGCCATGTTCGACGGCAAGTGAGATAGAGCTCGGCGGACTCACGGCGAGCGGACCGCCCTTTTGGCGCGACGCGCCGGCAGGGCGGCCTGAGAGCTTAGGGGGACAGACATGAGCGGCAACGGCGCGAGCGGGTTCGCCTACGACGGGTTCCACATCGAGGAGAAGTGGCCGGGGCTCGACGTCAACGACGGCGTCGACATCCACCATTCGACCGTCAAGAACCTGATCAAGGCACTTGAGGACGACGTCGAACGGCTGAAGGGCATCGGGGCCGGTACTGCGCAGCACCTCAAAACGTACGGGAAGGTCGCGTCCGAACACCTCGGCGAGTGGGACGCGGCCCAGGACCTTGCCCTCGTCTTCACGCAGGGCCACGGGGCGATCTCTTCGGGCTACGAGAGCCTGGTCGCCCAGTACGAGGCCGCGATCGCGGTGACGAAGGCGTCCTTTCTCAACCTGGGCAAGGCCGACCACAGCAGTGATGTGGGCACGACCAGCGCCTGAAGTGATCGACGATTAACGGTGGGTCGATATGGAGCGCATCAGCCAGATTCAGGCGGTCAAGGCGGGCACGGCTCCGCCGCGCGGGGACTCCGGCACGTACGGCGGCGTCGAAAGCGTGCGGAAGAAGCTGGAGAACACCAACCCCGACGCCGTGACCACCGCCGGTGACGCGTACATCTCCGCGGCGGGGTACTTGGAGGACACCTATGCCCTCCTGGAGTCGGTCGCCGGGACGATGGCCGGGGACTGGAAGGACAAGTCCTCCCAGCAGGCCCAGCAGGCGCTCCGGCTGCTGCACGCCTCGGCCAGGGAGCTCGCCGCCAGGGCCCGCCAGGTGGGCGCCGCCCACAAGGACTACGCCGACGAGCTGCGCAAGGCCAAGGCGGACCTCCCCGACAGCGGGACGTTCACCTTCGACGACGACATCTCCGAGAACGTGAAGTCGATCTCGCCCGTCACGATGATCAGTGGATGGATCGCGGGAGAGACCGACACCGACAACGACAAGGCGCGCAAGCACCTCGAAGCCCTCAACGAGCGCATCGTCACGGTGTACAACACGCTGCCGCAGGACGTCACCACGGTCCTTCCCAATCCGGGTCCTCCCGCCATGCCCGACTTCACGCCGCCCACCTACCCGACGAATACCTTTAGCCGCCTGCCAGGCTCAGGATCCGGAGTTCCCGGCTATTCCGGAACCGGGCAGCCGAGCGGTTCGAACGGGTCCGGGTACCCCGGTCCGGGATCGACGGACTTCCCGGCGGGAACGGGCGGCCCCGGATCCGGAGGCACTGACGGCCCAGGGGCCGGCGGCACGGGATCGGGCGGCACGGGCCGGCCGGGCGACGGCTCGAACGGCGTCCCCGGGAACGGCGTGCCAGGGGGCGGCGTCAACGACCCCTCGAACGTTCCGGGCGGCCCGGGAGCGAACGGCGGCGGCACGTCGGGCGGGCTGAACCCGAACGACCCCCGGAACACCGGCCTGGCGGGGCTCGACCCCGCCACCGGGCTCAACACGCCGAACACCACCGGGCTGAACACCCCGACGGGCCTCAACACCCCGAACCTGAACGGCCTCACGACACCGAACCTGACGGGCCTGAACAACCCGTCGGGTCTCGGGACGACGGGTCCGCTGGGCACCGGCCCCTTCGGTTCCACCCCTCTCGGCGCCACCCCCGTCGGCTCCGGCCTCAACGGCGGTTCCTCGTACGGCGGCGCCGGCGGCGTGAACCCGGCCCTGGCCTCCCGTGCCGCCAACGCGCCGGGAATGGGCGGCATGCCGTTCATGCCCATGGGCGGGCAGGGCGGCGAGGGCAACCAGGAACGTGAGCGTTCGACCTGGCTGACCGAAGACGAGAGCGTCTGGGGCGGCGACGGCCCCGTCGCCCCCGGCGTGATCTGCTGATCGAGCCGGATCAGTCCAGGATCGGCACCCGGTCAGATCTGGATCAGAGCCCGGTCAGATCTGGATCAGCCCCGGCAGACCAAAAGGGTGCCCCACCCGCCCAGCGCGGGTGAGGCACCCTTTTCGGCGTGCCGGACCCGGCCGGTCGCCCGGCCAGGGCCGCCACGCGTCCCCCCCGGCTCTGCCGGTGCCCCGCGAACCCCTCCCCGGTGCACCGGCCCTCCCCTTACCGGCGCCCCGAGCCGGTGGGCGCCTAACAACAAGTTTCCATGAACCACTTGCAGAACGCTTAAAGGATGCTTGACGCATATCCCCACAAGTTGCACATAGCGGGGCGGTGGACCACTCGTGCGCGCCCCAGCTCTCCAGATCGCTGCGTACCTGGTAGCCGTGCGCGCGGCCACGTTCGCGGGCGGCGCCGAGCACCAGCAACCTGACGGCCGGCGTCACTCGCGTTCGGCGGAGGCGTGCACGGCGACGTCCTCGGCGGGGACCACACGGTGCACGACGACCGTGCTGATGCGGTTGCGGCGGCCCGCGGTGCTCTCGGCGGTCAGGCTCAGGCCGTCGACCGTGGCGCGGGAACCCGCTATCGGGACCCGGCCGAGGGCGTGGGCCAGCAGGCCGCCGACCGTGTCGACGTCGTCGACCTCCAGCTCGATGTCGAACAGCTCCCCCAGCTCGTCGACGGGAAGCCGGGCGGTCACCCGGGCGCTCCCGTCGTCGAGCCACTCGACGCGCGGGGCCTCCTGGTCGTACTCGTCGGCGATCTCACCGACGATCTCCTCAAGGACGTCTTCGATGGTGACCAGGCCGGCCGTGCCGCCGTACTCGTCGATCACGATGGCCAGGTGGATCTGCCGCGCCTGCATCTCGCGCATGAGCTCGTCGATCGGCTTGCTCTCGGGCACGTAGGTGGCCGGGCGCATCAGCGAGCCGACCTTCTCCTGCTCGGCGTCGCCGCCCGTGGTGGACTCGTGCACCCGCCGGACGATGTCCTTGAGGTAGGCGATGCCGACCACGTCGTCCTCGTTCTCGCCGACCACGGGGATGCGGGAGAAGCCGCTACGCAGCGCGAGCGACAGGGCCTGGTTGAGGGTCTTCCCGCGCTCGATGAACACCATGTCGGTGCGCGGCACCATCACCTCGCGCACCAGGGTGTCACCCAGCTCGAACACCGAGTGGATCATCTGGCGCTCGTCGGGCTCGATGACCCGGCGCTCCTCGGCGAGGTCGACGAGATCACGCAGTTCGGCCTCGGAGGTGAACGGGCCGTCCCGGAAGCCCTTGCCCGGCGTGAGCGCGTTGCCGAGCAGGATGAGCAGCTTGGGAAGGGGCCCGAAGATGCGCGTGAGCCCGTACACGATCGGGGCGCTCGCCAGCGCGACCGGCTCGGCGTGCTGGCGGCCGAGCGTGCGCGGCGAGACGCCGACGATGACGTAGCTGATCAGGATCATGACGCCCGCGGCGGCGGCGTACGCCTGGCCCTCGTCGCCGAACCAGTCGATGAACAGCAGCGTCGCGATCACCGTGGCGATCAGCTCGCAGCTGAGCCTGAGCAGCAGCAAAAGGTTCAGGTAGCGGGGCGGGTCGGCGACGATCGCCTGGAGGCGCTGCGCGCCGCGCCGCCCCTTGCGCGCGAACTCCTCCGCGCGCACCCGCGAGATGCGCGCGAGGGCCGTCTCGGCGCTGGCCAGAAGGCCGCCGATGACGATCAGAAGGGCGGCTGACAGCAACCACCCGCTGGGGGAACTCACGGCTCCCGCCGCACCTCCCGCCACGCGTCGAGCAGCTCGCCCTGAAGGCCGAACATCTCGGCGTGCTCCTCGGGCTCGGCGTGATCGTAGCCGAGGAGGTGAAGGATGCCGTGCGTGCAGAGAAGCTCAAGCTCGTCGCGGGTGCCGTGCCCGGCCTCCGCGGCCTGCTTGGCCGCGACCTGCGGGCACAGCACGACGTCGCCGAGAAGGGCCGGGTCGAGCGGGGCGTCGCCCTCCTGGCGGGAGCCGCCAGGGCTCGGCCGAAGCTCGTCCATCGGGAATGCGAGCACGTCCGTCGGGCCGGGCTCGCCCATCCACTGCTCGTGGAGCTGCGACATGGCCGCCTCGTCCACGATCAGGATGGAGAGCTCGGCGAGCGGGTGGATGCCCATGCGCCCGAGCACGTGACCGGCCAGCTTCACGAGCGAGGACTCGTCGATCTCCACGCCGGACTCGTTGGCCACCTCGATACTCATGGTGTTTCTTATCTCCCCCGAGGGCGCTTGGCGCCCTTGATGGCATGAGGCTCGGCGGTCGCTAGGTCGTAGCGGCTGTAGGCGTCGACGATGTCGCTCACCAGCTTGTGCCGCACGACGTCCGCGCTCGTCAGCCTGCTGAAATGGATGTCCGGAATGCCCTCCAGGATATCCTGGACGACCTTCAGACCGCTCTCCGTGCCGCCGGGGAGGTCGATCTGGGTGACGTCACCGGTCACGACGATCTTGGCGCCGAACCCCAGGCGGGTGAGGAACATCTTCATCTGCTCGGGCGAGGTGTTCTGCGCCTCGTCGAGGATGATGAACGCGTCGTTGAGCGTGCGCCCGCGCATGTAGGCGAGCGGCGCCACCTCGATCGTGCCCGCCGCCATCAGGCGCGGGATCGAGTCGGGGTCGAGCATGTCGTGGAGCGCGTCGTAGAGCGGGCGCAGGTAGGGGTCGATCTTCTCGTACAGCGTGCCGGGCAGGAAGCCCAGCCGCTCCCCCGCCTCGACCGCCGGCCGGGTCAGGATGATGCGGTTGACGTCCTTGTTCTGGAGGGCCTTCACCGCCTTGGCCATCGCCAGATAGGTCTTGCCCGTGCCCGCGGGGCCGATGCCGAACACGATCGTGTGCTTGTCGATCGCGTCGACGTACCGCTTCTGGTTGACCGTCTTCGGGCGGATCGTGCGCCCCCGCGCCGACAGGATGTCGAGCGAGAGCACGTCGGCGGGGCGGGCGGAGCTCATGCGGAGCATGGCGATGCTCCGCTCCACCGCGTCGCCGGTGAGCTGCGCGCCGGACCGGACGAGCTCCACCATCTCCTCGAAGAGCCGCACCAGGAGACTGCTCTCCTCGGGGCTTCCGCTGATGGTGATCTCGTTGCCGCGGACGTGGACGTCGGCGCGAAAGGAGGCCTCGATGACCCGCAGCAGCTCGTCACGGGAGCCGAGAAGGCTCACCATGGGGTACTGGTCGGGTATGACCACCTTGGCCTGCGTGCGTGAGGGGCCCTTGGTGCGCGGCGGTTCGCTGGTCTGCGCGCCGTTCGGCGCGCTGCGGGATTCGTGTGACTCGGACATGGGCGGCCCTGCGGCCTGCTCGCCTCCCGGCCTGGTGTACTTGTCTGTCGCGCTCGCTGGGATGACCGTACAGCCTGGCATCCGGCCCGACCGCGCCGCTGGCTAAGCCCATCGTATCCGGGCGGGGCTCAGCCCGGAGGCCAGTGCATGGCCCTGCCGCCGAGCACGTGGCCGTGCACGTGGAAGACCGTCTGACCGGCCTGCGGGCCGGTGTTGAACACCAGGCGGTAGCCGTCGCCGGCCACTCCTTCCTGGACGGCGACCGCGTGGGCCGTCTTGAGCACCTCGTCGGCGAGCCCGTCGTCGGCCGCGGCGAGCACCGCGGCGTTCTCGTAGTGATCCTTGGGGATCACCAGCACGTGGGTCGGGGCCTGCGGGTTCACGTCGCGGAAGGCCACCGTGCGGTCGGTCTCGTAGACGATCGCAGCCGGGATCTCCTTGGCCACGATCTTGCAGAACAGGCAGTCTGTCACGCCCAAAGGGTAGTCACCTCTGTTGCCAATCGGTAATACCGAGGAGGTGCCGTCGAAAGATCCTCGGGGCTAGGGTTGGTGTGCGACACTTCAGCGTCAGAAAGCGGTCAGTGTCGGCGAGGCCACCGGCGAGGACACAACTGGGTCATGCCCCCTAAAGAACCGGCAGAGAGTAAACCCTCTGGGAAGGCCGTGCGTCCAACAGATGTGACCACCGAGACCCTCGTGGCCGAAAGGTCGCTGGGGGCGGTGCCCGTCGGATGGGACGCCGACATGGCCGTTACGGCGCTTTACAGCGCCCACTATCGGTCGCTCGTGCGTCTCGCCATGCTGTTGGTGCGCGATACCGCCACCGCGGAGGAAGTCGTGCAGGACGCGTTCGTCGCCCTCCATGGGGCGTGGCGCCGTCTGCGCGACACCGACAAGGCACTCGCCTACCTGCGCCAGTCGGTCGTGAACCGATCGCGCTCAGTGCTCCGTCATCGTGCCGTCGTGGAGAAGTACGCCCCCAAGGGCCTCCCCGACGCGCCGAGCGCGGAGAACGGAGCCATAGGAGAGCTTGAGCGGTCCGCCGTGATCGAGGCGCTCCGCGGGCTCCCCACCAGGCAGCGCGAGGCGTTGGTGCTGCGGTACTACGGCGACCTCTCGGAGGCGGAGATCGCCAGCGCCATGGGCATCAGCAAGGGTGCGGTGAAGAGCCACACAGCCCGCGGCATGGCCGCCTTACGCACCGTACTGGAGCAATTGTCATGACCGAGTCCCCCGACGAGTACGGCGAGGTCCTCAGCCGTGTCTTGCGCGCGGAGGCGGATTCTGTCGTGCCCTCCGCAGAAGGACTGCAGATCATCCGCACCCGCATCGACCAGCGGGGCCTGCGGGGTGTCTTTTGGTGGCGAGCCGCCGCGTCGGCGTGCGGTGCCGTCCTGGTGGCCGCCACGGTCGTGATGATCGTGCCACCACTTCGCGAGCACATCAGCACGGACCAGCGCATCACCCAGGTGCAGTACGACACCTCGCCGCCTGACGAGTCGAGCACGCGCAGGCCCTGGACCGGCGTCCAGCCCTCGGCCGGCGGCACCCAGCGCGCCGCGCAAAGCCCCAGCGGCACCACGACGCCGCTCATGACGCCGACGCCGGCCCCGACGAGCTCTCCGGGCAACGACTGCGCCGTCCCGGTGCCGACGACGGTGGACGAGCCGGAGCCGGAGCGGCCCTGCCCCTCGGGCACGGGCGACTCCCAGCCGGAGGGGACCACCAAGCCGGCGCCCCCCAGTTCGAGGCCCCCCACCCCCACGCCGACGAAGACCACCGCCAAGCCGACCGCCAAGCCGACCGCCAAGCCGACCACGAAGCCGACGGCGGACCCGACCCCGGACCCTTGCCAGACGTGCTCTCCCACGCCCACGGATCCGCCGCCGCCCACGATGACTCCGCAGATGACGACGGACACCGAGTCGGCGGCGCCCCAGAACTAGGCGCTCTCCGAAAGGCCGGACTCCAAGGAGTCCGGCCTTTCGGCGTGTCACCAACGAGCCGGGCGGTTCCGGACAGGGCCGAGCCGCACGAAATCAGGTCACCGGACAGGAAGCCGGGTCACCAGCGGCCGGAGCGGGTGAGCAGAACCGCGGCGGCGGCCACACCGGCCGTGGAGGTGCGCAGCACGGTGGGGCCCAGCAGGGCCGTCGTGGCGCCCGCCTCCCTGAACCGCTCGACCTCCTCGCCGGTGATCCCGCCTTCGGGGCCGACCACCGTCACGATGTCGCCGGCCGCCGGAAGCTCAAGGTGGGACAGCGGCTCGGCGGCCTCCTCGTGGAGCACGGCCGCGACCGCCGCGCCCCGCAGCAGAGCCGCCACCTCGGCCGTCGTGGCCTGCTCCGTGACCTCCGGCAGGTGGAACCGCCGGGCCTGCTTGCCGGCCTCCCTCGCGGTGGAGCGCCAGCGGGCCAGCGCCTTGCCCGCGCGTTCGCCCTTCCACTGGGTGACGCACCGGGCGGCGGCCCAGGGGACGATGACGTCGACCCCGGCCTCGGTCATCATCTCGACCGCAAGCTCGCCCCTGTCGCCCTTGGGCAGGCCCTGGACGACCACCAGGCGCGGGGCCGGCGCGGGCACCATGTGGCGGCCGAGCACCTCCAACCGGAGCGAGTCCCTGCCGACGTCTCTCACGACGCACTCGGCGACCGCGCCCTTGCCGTCGGTCAGGTCGACGCGCTCGCCGGCGCGCAACCTTCGCACGGTGGCGGCGTGCCGCCCCTCGGGGCCGGAAAGGACGATCTCCTGACCGGACAGGTCGTCGGCGAGGAAGACGGGGACGCTCACCCGCAAACCTTAGCCACGCGCGCGCGAACTCCGCGAACCACGGGGCCCATGCCGGTGAAGCGTCCCCCTGGGGTCAGCGACCGTTGAAGGCGTCCCTGAGGCGGGAGAAGAAGCCCTGCTGCCCGGGGGCGAACTTGCCGGGCGGGCGCTCCTCTCCGCGCAGCTTGGACAGCTCCTTGAGGAGCTCCTCCTGGGCCGGGTCGAGGCGCGTGGGCGTCTCCACGTTCACGTGGATCAGCAGGTCGCCGCGGCCGGTCTCGTTGAGCCGCTGGATGCCGCGCCCGTACAGCGGGAGGACGTGACCGGCCTGGGTGCCCGGCCGCACGTCGATCTCCTCGGCGCCGTCGAGCGTCTCCACGGTCAGGATCGTGCCGAGCGCCGCCGCCGTCATCGGGATCTGCACCGTGCAGTGCAGGTCGTCGCCACGTCGCTCGAAGATCTCGTGAGGCCGCTCGACGATCTCCAGGAACAGGTCTCCGGGCGGGCCGCCGCCGGGGCCGACCTCGCCCTCTCCGGCGAGCTGGATGTGGGTGCCGTCCTCGACGCCGGCCGGGATGCGCACCTTGATCGTGCGGCGGGTGCGAACCCGCCCGTCGCCGGAGCACTCCTGGCAGGGATGCTGGATGATCGAGCCGAACCCGCCGCACTGCGGACAGGGGCGGGCGGTCATGACCTGGCCGAGGAACGACCGGGTGACCTGGGAGATCTCGCCGCGGCCATGGCACATGTCGCAGGTGTCGGGGTGGGTGCCGGACGCGGCGCCCGACCCCTGGCAGACCTCGCAGAGCACGGCGGTGTCGACCACCAGCTCGCGCGTGGTGCCGAACGCGGACTCCGCCAGGTCGAGCTCTACGCGGATCGTCGCGTTGCGCCCGCGCCTCGCCCGGGACCGGGGCCCGCGAGACCCGCCGCCGCCGCCGAAGAAGGCGTCCATGATGTCGCTGAACGGGAAGCCCGCGCCGAAACCGGCCGCGCCGGCTCCCGGCCCGCCGCCACCGCCGCCGAAGGGATCGGCTCCGAGATCGAACATCTGGCGCTTGTTCGGGTCCGACAGGACCTCGTACGCCTGGTTGATCTCCTTGAAGCGCTCCTGCGTCTCGGGATCGGGGTTGATGTCGGGATGAAGCTCGCGCGCGAGGCGGCGATACGCCTTCTTGATCTCATCCTGGCCGGCGTCACGGCGGACCCCGAGGATGCCGTAATAGTCGCGGGCCACCTAGGACCCCGCCAGGATCTGGCCGACATAGCGTGCCACTGCGCGCACCGCTCCCATAGTCACCGGGTAGTCCATTCGCGTCGGGCCCAGCACTCCGAGCCGAGCCAGTTCATTGTCGCCCGAACCGTATCCGGCGGCGACGATCGAGGTGCCGTGTAGCCCGGAGTAAGGATTCTCCGAGCCGATCCGCACGGTGAGCGCGGCCGAGTCGCTCGCCTCGCCGAGCAGCCGCATGAGCACGACCTGCTCCTCCAGCGCCTCCAGGACCTCGCGCAGGCCGACGCTGAAGTCGCCGGCGAGGTTGGCGGCCCCGGCGAAGACGATCTTCTCGTCATGCCGGTCGACCAGGGTCTCCAGGAGAACGGACAGGATCGTGGTCGCCACCGGCCGGTCCTCCTCGGGAAGCCGGTCGTGCAGATCGGCCACCGTCTCGGGCACCCGGTTGAGGCGGCATCCGTCGAGGCAGGCGTTGAGCACCGCCCGCAGATGCGCGATCCGGTCGTCCTCCACCACATCGGGAAGGTCGACGACTCGCTGCTCGACCCGCCCGGTGTTGGTGATCAGCACCAGCATGATCCGCCGCTCGGCCAGCGGCACGAGCTCGACGTGCCGGACCGTGGAACGGATCAGCGATGGATACTGCACCACGGCGACCTGCCGAGTCAACTGCGCGAGCAGCCGCACCGTGCGGGTGACGACGTCGTCGAGGTCGACGGCGCCCGCGAGGAAGGTCTCGATCGCCCGGCGCTCGGCGCCGGACAGCGGCTTGATCTGGGACAGCCGGTCGACGAACAACCGGTAACCCTTGTCGGTGGGCACGCGGCCCGCGCTGGTGTGGGGCTGCGTGATGTAACCCTGCTCCTCGAGCACGGCCATGTCGTTGCGCACGGTGGCCGGAGAGACGCCCAAATTGTGCCGCTCCGCGAGCGCTTTCGACCCGACCGGCTCGTTGGTGGACACGTAGTCCTCGACAACGGCGCGCAGAACTGCGAGCTTACGCTCATCGAGCAACGTGCTCACCTCCCTGCCCTGCGTTCGTGCCTGCATAAACGGCTGGTCTGGCACTCTGTGTTCCCGAGTGCCAAGTGTACGGCTCCGGCCGACAGGGTGCGATAACCCATCCTCAGGACCTCACCCGGTCAGCGACAAGTCGCTTGCTATCGGGCGGCAAGTCGGCCCGCCCAGACTCGGGCTTCATGAGTGAGAACGCCCCTCGGCTGAACGACGCGACCACCAGGCTCCCGCGTCCCAACTCCCCTGGCGAGCATGCTTCCCTGGCAGGCCCGCCGCCCGGAGCGTGATCTTTGCTAGCGTGCCCAGTTATGCGGGACTACGGACGGGACGTTCTGGCCGGAGACTGGCGGAGGCCGCTACGCGGGAAGATCCCGCAGGTCGCCGCCGAGCCCGACCTCGTGGTGGAGGACGCGGAAGGCGGCTTCTGCGGGGCGGTGGTGGCCTGTGACAAGGAGGCCGTCACGCTGGAGGACCGGTTCGGGCGGCGACGGGTGTTCCCGCTCGCGCCCGCCGCGTTCCTCCTCGACGGCAAGCCGGTGACGCTCGTGCGCCCGGCTCCGGCCACGGCCAAGGGCCCGGCGCGCAGCGCGTCCGGCTCGATCGCCGTGGGCGGGCTGCGGGCGCGCGTCGCGCGGGAGAGCCGCATCTACGTCGAGGGCGTGCACGACGCGTCCCTGGTGGAGAAGATCTGGGGCCACGACCTGCGCGTGGAGGGTGTCGTCGTCGAGTACCTCGAAGGCGTCGACGACCTCCCGGCGATCGTGGAGGAGTTCGGGCCCGGTCCGGGGCGGCGCCTCGGGGTACTGGTCGACCACCTGGTGCCCGGGTCGAAGGAGAGCCGTATCGCTGCCCAGGTGTCCTCGCCGGGGGTGCTCGTCGTCGGGCACCCGTTCGTGGACATCTGGCAGGCGGTCAAGCCCTCCGCCGTGGGCATCCCGGCCTGGCCGGCGGTCCCGCGCGGGGTGCCGTGGAAGGAGGGCGTGATCGACGCCCTCGGCTGGCGGCTGGAGCCTGCGGACGCCTGGCGGCGCATCCTCGGCTCCGTCCACACGTTCACCGACCTGGAGCCGGAGCTTCTCGGCCGCGTCGAGGAACTGATCGACTTCGTGACCACCGAGGAGCAAGCATGAGCGAGACCCCGCAGGACCGCCTCCCCGACGACTTACCCAGCGACCGGGACCCCGAGCACGGCCGGCCCGGCTACGGGCAGCCGGAGTACGGGCAACCCGGCCAGGGGCAGCCGCCGTACGAGTCGTCTGGGTACGGGCAGCCAGGGTACGGGCAATCCGCTTACGGGCAGCCCGGTCATGGGCAACCCGGGTACGGGCAACCCGGGTACGGGCAGACGGGGTACGGGCAGGTGCCCTATGGGGCGCAGCCGCATGTGCCGGGCCGGTATGGGCCGCGCCCGGGGACCGACGACACGACGCTGTCGATGCTGGCCCACCTGCTCGGCCTGCTCACCTCGTTCATGGGCCCGCTGATCTTGTATCTGGTCAAGAAAGACGAGTCCCCCTACGTCCGCGACCAGTCGGCCGAGGCGCTCAACTTCCAGCTCACGCTGTTCATCGCCTACGCGGTGTGCTTCGTACTGGCCTTCTTCATCATCGGCATCCTGCTGATGCTGGTGGTGTGGGTCGGCTCGCTGATCTTCATGATCATGGCGGCCGTGGCGGCGAACCGTGGGGAGAACTACCGCTACCCGATGAACATCCGCTTCGTCAGCTGAAGCGGCTGAGAGCCGCACGCCCGCCGGGATCCCGGCGGGCCACGTCGGCGCGGGGCCACGTGAGGCCAGGTCGCCCTGAGCCCTGGGCGCTGGGGCAGGTGGCCCGTGGATCAGGTCAGGTCACGCACCAGGGCGTCCGCCAGCAACCGTCCCTTCAGCGTCAGCACGGCGAGGCCCCTTCTGAAGGGCTCCGGCTCCAGCAGCCCGTCTCCGAGGGCCCGGGCTACGGCCGTACGGGCGTCCACGCCGATCTCGGCGAGCGGGAACCCCGAGTCGAGCCGCAGCTCCAGCATCAGCCGCTCCACGTGCCGGTCGCTCTCGGAGACCACCTCGCGCGCGTGGGCGGGCGAGGAGCGGGTGGCAAGGCGCGACGCGTAGGCCGCCGGATGCTTGACGTTCCACCAGCGGGTGCCGCCCACGTGGCCGTGCGCGCCCGGGCCGACGCCCCACCAGTCGCCGCCGGTCCAGTAGAGCAGGTTGTGGCGGCACCGGGCCTCCTTTGAGGTGGCCCAGTTGGACACCTCGTACCAGGAGAACCCGGCCTCCGACAGCATCGTGTCGGCGATGACGTACCGGTCGGCGGCCACGTCGTCGTCGGGCATGGGCAGCTCGCCCCTGCGGATCCGCGCGGCCAGCCGGGTGCCCTCCTCGACGATCAGCGAGTAGGCCGAGACGTGGTCGGGACCCGCCTCGATCGCCGCCGCCAGCGAGGCCCGCCAGTCGTCGTCGCTCTCCCCCGGCGTGCTGTAGATCAGGTCCAGGTTGACGTGCTCGAAGCCCGCGTCGTGGGCCTCTCGTACGGCCTGCGCCGGACGGCCGGAGGTGTGCCGCCGGTCGAGGACGGCCAGCACGTGCTCCTTCGCGCTCTGCATGCCGAAGCTGACGCGGTTGAACCCGCCGGCCCGCAGCCCTTCGAGGTAGGCGGGATCGACCGACTCGGGGTTGGCCTCGGTGGTGACCTCGGCGCCCGCCGCCAGCCCGAACTCCTCGTCCACGGCCCGCAGGATCCGCACCAGGTCGCCGGCGGGCAGCAGGGTCGGCGTGCCCCCGCCGAAGAACACGGTCTCCACCGGCAGCTCCACATCCCCGAGCACCCTGCGCGCCAGCCGTACCTCCTCGATCGCCGTGCCGGCGTAGTCGGCGCGGGACGCGCCAGGGCCCAGCTCGGTGGCGGTGTAGGTGTTGAAGTCGCAGTAGCCGCAGCGGGTCACGCAGAACGGCACATGGACGTAGAAGCCGAACGGCCGCGCGCCGAGGCCCTCGTGGGCGCTCGCGGGCAGCTCACCCGACGCGGGAACGGCATCGCCGTCGAGAAGTACGGAAGGCACGCTCCCAGTCTGCCGCTCCGGGACCCGTGCCCCGGACGGGCCGCCCTCAGGCGGCCACGCGGCTACTTCTTGGCCTTGTCGCCGGCGGGGGCCTCCGTGGAGAGCGCGGCGACGAAGGCCTCCTGCGGCACCTCGACCCGGCCCACCATCTTCATGCGCTTCTTGCCTTCCTTCTGCTTCTCCAGCAGCTTGCGCTTACGGCTGATGTCACCGCCGTAGCACTTGGCGAGCACGTCCTTGCGGATGGCGCGGATGTTCTCGCGGGCGATCACCCGGGCGCCGATGGCGGCCTGGATCGGCACCTCGAACTGCTGCCGGGGAATGAGGTCCTTGAGCTTCTTGGCCATCTCGACGCCGTACGCGTAGGCCTTCTCGCGGTGGACGATCGCGCTGAAGGCGTCGACGGCCTCGCCCTGGAGCAGGATGTCGACCTTGACGAGGTCGGCGTCCTGCTCGCCCGAGGGCTCGTAGTCGAGCGAGGCGTACCCCCGCGTGCGTGACTTCAGCTGGTCGAAGAAGTCGAAGATGATCTCGCCGAGCGGCAGCGTGTAGCGGATCTCCACGCGGTCCTCGGAGAGGTACTCCATGCCGAGCAGCGCGCCGCGGCGGGACTGGCAGAGCTCCATGATCGCGCCGATGTGGTCGGACGGGGAGAGCAGCGTCGCCTTCACCACCGGCTCGTGGATCTCGGCGATCTTGCCGGCCGGGAACTCCGACGGGTTGGTGACGACGAGCTCCTTGCCGTCCTCCATGACCACCCGGTAGATGACGTTCGGCGCGGTGGAGATCAGCGAGAGGTTGAACTCGCGCTCCAGCCGCTCGCGCACGATCTCCATGTGGAGCAGCCCGAGGAAGCCGCAGCGGAAGCCGAACCCGAGGGCGGCGGAGGTCTCGGGCTCGTAGACCAGGGCCGCGTCGTTCAGGCGCAGCTTGTCGAGGGCCTCGCGCAGCTCGGGATAGTCGTCGCCGTCGATCGGATAGAGGCCGGAGTACACCATCGGCCGGGGGTGGTCGTACCCGCCGAGCGGCTCGGCCGCGGGATGTGCGGCCGAGGTCACCGTGTCGCCGACCCGCGCCTGCCGGACGTCCTTCACGCCGGTGATGAGGTAGCCCACCTCGCCCACGCCCAGCGACACCGACGGCACCGGCTCCGGCGAGATGACGCCGATCTCCAGGGTCTCGTGGGTGCCGCCGGTGGACATCATGACCGTGCGCTCGCGCTTGGAGAGCTGCCCGTCGATCACTCGGACATAGGTGACGACGCCGCGGTAGGTGTCGTACACGGAGTCGAAGATCAGCGCCCGCGCGGGGGCGTCGGCGTCGCCGACGGGGGCGGGGACGTGCTGGACGACGTGGTCGAGCAGCTCCTTGACGCCCTCTCCGGTCTTGCCGGACACCCGCAGCACGTCGGACGGGTCGCACCCGATGAGTCCGGCGAGCTCCTGGGCGTACTTGTCGGGCTGCGCGGCGGGCAGGTCGATCTTGTTGAGCACCGGGATGATGTGCAGGTCGGCGCTCATGGCCAGGTAGAGGTTGGCCAGCGTCTGCGCCTCGATGCCCTGCGCCGCGTCCACCAGGAGCACGGCCCCCTCGCACGCCTCGAGCGACCGGGACACCTCGTAGGTGAAGTCGACGTGGCCCGGCGTGTCGATCATGTTGAGAACGTGGCCGTCCCACGGCAGGCGGACCGCCTGCGACTTGATGGTGATGCCGCGCTCGCGCTCGATGTCCATGCGGTCGAGATACTGCGCGCGCATCTGCCGGGCGTCGACCACACCGGTGAGCTGGAGCATCCGGTCGGCGAGCGTGGACTTGCCGTGGTCGATGTGCGCGATGATGCAGAAATTGCGGATCAGCGCGGGGTCGGTCTGGCCAGGGTGGATGCGCACCGGGGTCCGTTCGGCAGGATTGACGACGATCAGAAGGCTGGCAGGGCAGCCGCTAACCATGGTGGCACGCCCGGATGGTCACCCGGACAGCGTCACCTGGACAGCAGATCGGCGCGGCGTCGCGCCCGCACACCGCCCGGACGAGGAGTTTCGCCTCGCCGCGCCGGCGTGCCGGTGCCGCGCTCAGGGTCCAGTTTACCGGCACCAAGACCACCAAGCTCGCCGCTGCGCTAACATAAGGGTGCAGGGGTGTGCCGTGGCCTCCGATTTGAGCGTGGTCCTGGCATGTTGGTATCCTGTTCAACTGCGTGTGGCGCGCCCTCTCTGCCCGCGCGCCCCATCCATCGACTTTCACCGAGGCTTCTTCGTGGCGAACATCAAGTCCCAGATCAAGCGCAACCGGCAGAACGAAAAGGCCCGGCTGCGTAACAAGGCCGTCAAGTCGTCCCTGAAGACGGCGGTTCGCAAGTTCCGCGAGGCCGCCGAGCAGGGCAACGTGGATGAGGCGGCCGTCCTCATGCGCGCCGCCTCGCGCCAGCTCGACAAGGCTGTCAGCAAGGGCGTCATCCACAAGAACCAGGCGGCGAACCGCAAGTCGGCGATCGCCAAGCGCGTCGCCGGCCTGGAGCCCGCCAAGTAGGCTCAGGCTTTCCCACAACGCCGTGTCCCTCGCGGACGCGGCGTTTTGGCATGCCCTGGGCCCGTGCGTGATCCCCGCTCGCGTCCGGCGATCCGCCCTGGTGCCGGGCCCTCACCGCCCGGGGCACGAGCGATCCGGATATGTCACGATTTCAATATCACATGGCAATTTCCGCCGCATATCGGATGTATCACCCCTGATGCCCGCACTCTTTTGCCAGCCGGAACGATAACTAAGGTGTGCGAAACGAGCACGGGGCAGCGGAAGGCGGGCCATGCGGGGGCGGACACCTTTGGTGCTGCGGCGTGCGTTCAGCGAGCCACTGCTGCTCTTCGCCGCCTTCGGCTCCATCCTTCTCGCCACCACGACACTGGTGGCGCTCACCATGTACGCCTCCACGGTCGCCGACGTCGGCGTGCGGCGCGCCATGGAGACGGCCTCGCTGCGGACCACCGCGACGACGATCACCTCCCCCGTACAGCAGGGCACCTTCGCCGGCATCGACAAGGCCGTGCGCGCCCGGCTCGGTGCTCTGGGCGGGGACGAGGGCGACGCGCCCGTACCCCACGAACTCACCCTCAGCGCCCGCTCGGACTCGTACGCGCTCCCCGGCCAGGACAAGCTCAACCACCCCGAGCTCACCCGGTTCGGGACCTACGAGGGGCTTGAGCGGCAGGCACGGCTGGTTGAAGGCGCGTGGCCGAAGCCCGCGCCGCAGGGCGCCATCGAGGTCGCCCTCTCGCAGCCCGCCGCGCAGGCGATGAAGCTGGCCGCCGGCGACGAGTTCAGTCTCGTGGGACGCCTCGACCACAAGACCGTACGCGCGAAGCTCACGGGCGTCTTCCAGCTCGCCGACCCCTACGCCGACCGCTGGAACAGCGAGGAACTGCTGCGCAGGGGCATGGAGCGCGGCGGCTACACCACCTACGGCCCGCTGATGGTGCCGCGCGACACCTTCCTCGCGCGGTTCACCTCCACGACCGTCACGGTCACCTGGACCGCCGCGCCCGACCTGCGGAACCTCACCCAGCAGCGGCTGCGGCCGTTCGCGACCTCGGTGGCGGCCCTCGGCGACTCCCTCAAGCGCGAATGCCCCTCGTGCGACACCTTCAGCCGCCTGCCCGAGATGCTGACCCAGCTCGACCAGGCGGCGCTGGTCGCGCGGTCGACCATGCTCGTGCCGGTCCTGCAACTGCTGCTGCTCGCGGCGTACGCGCTCATCCTGACGGCGCGGCTGCTGGTCGACCACCGGCGCATGGAGGTGGCGCTGCTGCGGTCGCGGGGGGCGGGCAGCGTGTGGCTGGCCCTGCTGTCGGGTGCGGAGGCCCTGCTGGTCGCCGTACCCTGCGCGGTCATCGCGCCTTTCCTGGCCCCGCGGCTGCTCGGCCTGATCAACGCGATCCCGTGGATCCAGGCGGCCGGGGTCCGCATCGTCCCCGAGCCGGGGATCAGCACCTTCGCCGTGTCCGGCGGCGTGGCGCTGGCCTCCGCCGTACTGCTCGCGCTGCCCGCCCTGCGCGGCGCCCGCCGTACGTACGTGGAGGAGCAGGCCGCACGCGGCCGGGGGGACGCGCAGGGCGTGCTGCAACGGGCAGGTGGTGATCTGGCGCTGCTCGTGGTGGCGGCGCTGGCGATCTGGCAGCTCCAGCACTACGGCGCCCCGGTCACCGCCACCACGGCGGGCGACCTCGGCATCGACCCGCTGATCGTGACCGGTCCCGCGCTGGCGCTGCTCTGCGGCGGCATGCTCGGCCTGCGGCTGGTGCCCCGGGTCTCGCGGATCGCCGAGCGGTTCACCTCCCGCCGTCCGGGGCTCGCGCCCGCGCTCGGCGCCTGGCAGGTGAGCAGGCGCCCGCTGCGCTACTCCGGACCGGCCCTGCTGCTCACCATGGCGGTGGCGATCGGTGTGGTCTCCATCGCCACCGCCGCCACCTGGCGCACGTCGCAGGTGGATCAGGCACGGCACCAGGCGGGCGCCGACCTGCGCGTGTCCGGTCTGGCGGAGTCCGGCGAGCTGGGCCGGCTCGGCGGAGGGGCCGTGTACGCGGCGCTGCCGGGGATCACCGCGATCAGCCCCGTCTACCGTGGCTCGGCCTCCTTCTCGGGCGGCACGGGAACACTGCTGGCCGCCGACGCGACCAAGCTGGGCCCGATGATGCTGTTCCGGCCCGACCTGACCACCCATCCGGTGAGCACGCTGGCCTCGCGCCTCCTCGCGGGAAGGCCCGAGGCTCCCGTCGTCCCGCTGCCCGGCACGCCGAAGGGCCTCGTGCTGGACGTACGGCTCCGCCTCGACGCGCCCGCCGCCGCGCCGCGGGACTCCGACCTCGACCTGTCGATGGTCGTGTCCGACGCCCTCGGAACGCAGCGCCAGGTCCCCCTTCCGCCCTTGATCACCGACGGGGAGCCCCACCGGGTGTCGCTGGACCTCTCCGCGCTCGCCGGGCGGTCAGGAAAGCTGAGCTACCCGCTCGGGATCCGCGGGTTCGCGCTGCGGGTCCCGATCACCACCGAGAGCACCGGCTTCGCGCTGTCGGTGGAGGCGGCCAGGACCGACACCGGCGCCGGCATCACGCTGCCGGGGAGCCTGCGGTGGGGCCACGGCGTGCGGGGTGCCGGGTACCTCTCCGGGGAGGAGGCCGGGCCCGGTGCCGGGCTGTTCACCATGACCGTGCCCCGGCCGAAGGAGGTCGTCCCCGGCGAGATGGCCGACCCCGAGTACATCGCCCTGGTCGTCGCCCCCCAGGGAGTCCAAAACTCCGACCTGTTCCTTCCGATGAGCGGGGGCACACTCGGCAAGGCGGTGATCTTCCGGCCGCTCCCGGTGGTGATCACCTCCGACATCGCGGCACGCGAGAAGCTGGCGGAGGGCAAGGACGGGACGCTCACCCTGGACGGCCAGCCGACCGAGGTCAGCGTCGCGGGGATCGTCCAGGCCGTTCCTGGAACCCCGGCCGGGACGCCGGCCGTCCTCGCCGACCTGCCGAGCCTGCTCAGCCGTGACGTCGCCACCGCCCGTGACGCGCACGCCTCCGGGGAGTGGTGGATGTCCGCCCGCGACGGCGACCCATCGGCGGCGGTGGCCACGCTGACCCGCCACCCGGAGTGGGACCAGACCGTGACGGACATCGGCTCGCTGACCCGCCGGTTGCGCGACGACCCCCTCGCCAGCGGCCTGCAGGGGGCGCTCATCCTCGGCTTCGCCGCCGCGCTGGTCTTCGCGATCCTCGGCTTCCTGGTGAACGCCGCCGTGGCCGCGCGGGAGCGGGTCGCCGAGTTCGCGATCCTGCGTGCCCTCGGGGTCAGCTTCCGCCAGATCTTCGGCCTGCTTGCCGTGGAGCAGGCGTTCCTCATCGGGCTCTCGCTGGTGGGCGGCACGCTGCTGGCCGTCGGGGTCGCCGCGCTGGTCGTCCCGCATATCGTGCTCACCGGCCAGGCGGCCCTGGTCACCCCGGCCGTGCTGCTCGACATCCCCTGGCCGGCGACGCTCGCGCTGCTGGTCGCGGTCGCGGCGCTGCTGTTCTCGATCGTCGCGGGCCTCGCCCGCTCACTGCGGCGACAAGGTCTCGGCCGCGCCCTGCGCATCGGGGAGGACCGATGAACCCCCTGCTCCTGCTCAGGGTCCACCGGGGCGCGGCGGCCGTGCTCGCGCTGCTGGCGCTGAGCGCGTCGCTGCTGGTCGCCGGGCTGCCCCGCGGCTTCGAGGCCACCTACGACGACGCCCTGCACGGCATCCTCGACGACACCAGCGCCAACCTCACGGACCTGGTCGTCGCGCTGCGGCCGAGGATGGCCGACCAGGACATCCCCGGCGAGGAGGCGTTCCGGACCAAGGACCGCAAGTGGCGGACCAACCTGCCGCCGATCCTGACCTCCGTGCTGGACACCCATCCGGGCAACGACAGCCACTTCGCCGCCAAGACGTTCGGAACCCCGGTGGCGGGACGCGTCGGCCCCGGCGACCGGCCGTTGCAGTACGTCGACGTGGCCTGGCTGTCCGGGGCCGAGAAGCGGATCCGGTACGTGGAGGGAGGCCCGCCCGGACCACCGGGCGTCGTCGCGCGGGTGCCCGGCTTTCCGGCCCTGCGTGACGTCAAGCGGTTCGACATCGCGCTCGTCAAGAGCGCCGCCGACATGATGGGCATCCCCGTCGGTACCACGCTGGTGCTCGGCAACAGCCACACCGCGCTCGGGCGCGTCACCGGGGTGTTCGAGCCCGTCGCCCCTTCCGACCGGTTCTGGGAGCACAATCTCGACACGATCAAGGTGACCGTCCGGCGCACCCCCTCGGACATGGACGAGCTCCACATCACCGCGCTCACCGACGAGAACACCCTCACCCAGCTCAGCGGTGCGGACCGCGACCTGAACTACAGCTGGGTCGTCGCGGTCGACTCCAAGGCCCTCACGGCACGCAACGCGACCTCCGTGGTCACCGGCGTGGCGGAGTTCCGGCGCTTCCTCAACAGCGAGAACGGCAAATCGGTCACCACGTTGGGGCAGGTCGCCGGGTTCGCACCGTTCGAGCTGGACACGGCCCTCCCCGACATCCTGACCGACTACCTGAAACGGCTCGCCACCGCCCAGGCGCTGCTGTTCCTCGCCCTGTGCGGGCTCGCCGTCGTGGCCGTCGGCGTGATCGCGCTGGCCGTGCGGCTGCTGACCGAGCGCATGGGCACGGCCCTCTCGCTGGCCCGCGCGCGTGGCGCGTCGGTCGGGCAGGTCGTCCGCGCGGGCGCGGGCACCGTCGCCCTGGCCGCCGTTCCCGCCGTCCTGGCCGGCTACGGGCTGTCGTACCTGCTGCCGGGGCCCATAACGCCCATCGTCCACATCGGCCCGCTGCTCATCGCGGCGGTGACGACGGCGTTCGCGGCGGGTCGCGTCGCCCTCGCCCATCGCAGCCCGCTCCAGGACCACCGCGACGACGTGGTGGCCCGCCGCCCGTCCCCCCGCAGGACGATGCTGGAGCTCCTGGTGATCGTTCTCGCGCTGGGCGGGGCGTACCTGCTGCGTTCGCGCGGTCTCACCACCGGGGTCGACGCCCAGGGCGCCGATCCGTTCCTCATGCTCGTGCCCGCCGCGCTCACCGTGGCCGCCGCGCTGATCACCCTGCGCTGCTACCCGTACCCGCTGCGCCTGGTCGTCCGGCTCGCGGCCAGGGCGCGCCCCGCCGTCCCCTTCGTCGGCCTCACCCTGGCGGCCCGCGCCAAGTCGGTCACCGCGCTGCCCGTGCTGATCCTGCTGCCCGCGCTGGCCGTCTCGGTGTACGGGGCCGTCGTCGGGGCGACGCTGGACACCACGCAGCGGCTCGCCGCCTGGCGGGCCACCGGGGCCGACGCGCGCGTGCTCCGCGAGGCCGAGCTGCCCTCGGACGTCATCGAGAAGATCCGCCGCGTGCCCGGCGTCCGGTCGATCGTGCGGGCGGACAGGGGCTTGGCGCAGGTCGGGTACGGCGGCAGGACCGCGACCGTGCTCGCCGTCGACCTCGACGCCTACCGGCGCATCCTGTCCCACTCCCCTCTCAGCGCGCCGCGTCCGGCGCCGGAGATGGCCGCTCCGGCCATCCCGGCCCTCGTCTCCCCCGACCTGGCGAACCTGGACACCTTCACGATCGGCTGGCACGTCCGCATGAACCTCACGAAGAGGGGTGTGATCACTGGCGGGCTCCCGGGCCTGAGCTACACGGAGAAGAACCTGATCGTGGTGCCGTACGACGCGTCCAAACGGGCCGGCGCGCGGACGTACACCAACACGCTGCTCATCCAGGGCGACGACATCGACGGGGCCGAGCTGAGGGCGGCGGCGGGGAACAAGCCCGACATCCTGGTGGAGACCTTCGGGGAGTCCCTCCGCCGGGTGACCGATTCGCCGCTCAGCAACACGATCAAGAGCAGTTTCCTGGTCGCGACGATCGCCCTGGCCGTGTACGCGCTGCTGGCGGTGCTCATCGCCCTGGTCGTCGGCGCCGCCGAGCGGTCGCGGGCACTGTCCTACCTGCGCACCCTCGGCCTTTCCGAGCGTCAGGCGGCCGGCCTGACCGTACTGGAGATCGCCCCGCTGATCGTGATGACGGCGTGCGCGGGGCTGGTGCTCGGGCTCACCCTGCCCGCGGCGCTCGGCCCCGGCCTCGACCTGAGCGCCTACGCCGGCGACATCGCCGTGCGGACGTACGCGCTCAGCCTCACCACCCCGGTCCTGCTGGCCGCCGGGCTCGCCGCCGTGGCGCTGGCCGGCGCGTTCCTCCATGCCGTGATCGGCCGCGGCCGGTCCCTCGGCTCCATCCTGCGAGTGGGTGAATGAGTTGGACACACCGACCGAGCTGGAAACACCGACCCTGTCCGAGCTGGAGGCACAGGCCTCCCACGTGCGGCCCGCCTTCGGCGAGCACGCGCACATCCTCTGCGACAACCTGGTGCGCATCTACAAGACCGAGGGCGTCGAGGTTGTGGCGCTCCAGGGCCTGGACCTGCTCATCGAGAAGGGCGAGTTGATCGCCATCGTGGGCGCGTCGGGCTCGGGCAAGTCGACGCTGCTG
Organism: Sphaerisporangium sp. NPDC088356; assembly: GCF_040685555.1. Lineage (NCBI taxonomy): Bacteria > Bacillati > Actinomycetota > Actinomycetes > Streptosporangiales > Streptosporangiaceae > Sphaerisporangium > Sphaerisporangium sp. NPDC088356. The sequence continues at coordinate 7,793 of NZ_JBFBIK010000054.1, read as the reverse complement.
AACGTGCTCTCCGGTCTCGACATCCCGACCGCCGGCGTCGCGCGCGTGGCCGGGACGGACCTGCTGTCCATGACGGCCAAGGACCGGCTGCGCTACCGCCGCGAGGTCGTCGGGTTCATCTGGCAGCAGACCGCCCGCAACCTGCTGCCCTACCTCACCGCCAGGGAGAACGTGCGGCTGCCGATGCGCCTGGCGGGCACGCGCGCCCCCGTGGCACGCGCCGGCGAACTGCTGGAACTGCTGGGGGTCGCCTACTGCGCCGACCGCAGGCCCGACCAGATGTCCGGCGGCGAGCAGCAGCGGGTGGCCATCGCCGTCGCCCTGGCCAACTCTCCCGAGGTCATCCTCGCCGACGAGCCGACCGGCGAGCTGGATACCGAGAACTCCGAGCAGGTCTTCGCCGCGCTGCGCCAGGCCAACCGGGAGCTCGGCGTCACGGCCGTGGTCGTGACGCACGACGCGCTGGTGTCGGAGCAGGTCGACCGCACGGTGGGCATCCGTGACGGGCGCACGAGCAGCGAGACGCTGCGCCGCGCGTCCGCGGAGGGCGAGATCATCGCCGAGGAGTACGCGGTGCTCGACCGCGTGGGGCGGCTCCAGCTGCCCAGGGACTTCACCAACGCGCTCGACATGGAACGCCGGGTACGGCTGGAGCTCGAACGCGACCACATCGGAGTATGGCCGGACAAGCCCCGCCCGGAGGACCCCCAGTGACCACCCCACCCAGCCCCGGCCACTCCGCTGCCCCTGTTCCCACTGGGCGTCAGGCGGCCCCCGGGCATGATCCGCTGGTCGTCGTCGAGGGGCTCCGCAAGGTCTATCGGACCGGGCCCAAGGAGGTCGTCGCCCTCCACGACATCTCCTTCGAGGCGTACCCGGGCGAGCTGATCGCCATCCGAGGGCGCTCAGGCTCGGGGAAGACGACGCTGCTCAACCTGGTCGGAGGCCTGGACAGCCCGGACAGCGGGAACGTGGTCGTGGCCGGACACCCCGTAACCGAACTGCCCGAGGCAGGTCTCCTCGGGCTGCGGCGCGACGTGATCGGGTTCATCTTCCAGTCGTTCGGGCTCATCCCGGTGCTGTCGGCGGCGGAGAACGTCGGCGTGCCGCTGCGCCTCTCCCGCACGCCCGTCGCCGAACGCGAGGAGCGCATCCGCATGCTCCTGTCGATGGTCGGGCTGGAAAAGCACATCAACCAGCGGCCCTACGAGCTCTCCGGCGGCCAGCAGCAACGTGTGGCGGTCGCCCGCGCACTCGCCAACCGGCCCCGGTTGCTGATCGCCGACGAGCCGACCGGACAGCTCGACTCGCAGACCGGACGGCAGATCATGCGGCTCCTGCGCGCCGTCGTCCAGAGCGAGGGCGTCACCGCCCTGGTCGCCACCCACGACCCCAGCCTGATAACCCTCGCGGACCGCGTGCTCGAACTCCACGACGGCGCCTTCGTCACCCCGACCTCCCCCCCCAAAACCCCCACCCCAGCCTGACCACAGGTAGGCCTCGGTCCAGCGGCCCCTGCGGCTGGTGACGCATCGTTACGGTCCAGCGGCCCATACGGCCGCTGATGCGTGGTTACGGCTTCAACGGCCGGTGCGGCTGGTGACGATGACCTGCACCGTGCGCTCCAGAGCGTAGGCAGGGTCGGTGCCGCCACCCTTGACCTGCTCGTCGGCGACCGCGACGGCCTGCATGGCGCGGGCGATGCCTTCCGGCCCCCAGCCGCTGAGCTGGCGCTTCACCCGGTCGATCTTCCACGGGGGCATGCCGACATGGCTCGCGAGCTGCCCACCACGCAGGTTGCGCGGAGCGCTGCCCACCTTCGCCAGTGACCGCACCCCTCCCGCCAGCGCGCTCACGATCAGCACCGGGGCCACTCCGGTCGCCAGCGCCCACCGAAGCTGTTCGAGCGCTTCCCCCAGCTTCCCCTCGACCGCCTTGTCGGCGACGGTGAACCCGCTGACCTCAGCCCGGCCCCGGTGGTAACGGGCGACCGCGGTCTCGTCTATGGCCTTCCCCGGAGTGTCGAACGCGAGCTGGCCGCACGCGGCGGCCAGCTCCCGAAGGTCGTTGCCGACGGCCTCCAGGAGAGCCTGGGCGGCCCCGGCGCTGATCGAGCGGCCGGCGTTCCGCATCTCGGCCTTGATGAAGTCGAGGCGCTCGCCCGCCTTGGTCAGTTTGGTGACCGTGATGACGGCGGCGCCGGCCTTCTTGACGCCGTCGACCAGCGCCTTGCCCTTCACACCGCCCGGGTGCACGAGAACGACCACGGCATCCTCGGACGGCGTCTTGGTGTAGGCCACCAGCTCGGCGATGACGTCCTTGCCGAGATCCTGCGCGGACCGGAACACCACGATGGCACGGTCACCGAAAAGGGACGGCGACGTCAGACGGGTCAGCTCGCCGGGCTCGACCTTGCCGCCGACCAGATCATGCACCTGGGCACTCGGGTCACCGGCACGCGCCGCCGCGATCACGGAGCTCACCGCCCGGTCGGCGAGCAACTCCTCGTCGCCGACCACAAGGGTTACCAGGGCTGGATCCGTCGCCATGCGAGCAGCATGCCACGTCAGGGCAGCGGCGTAGAACCGGAGCCCCCGCTCTCCGCGGACCCGCCGGGTCCACCTGTGGCGGGTCCCACCGGCCGGCGAGGCAACTACCAGGTAAAACGCTGTAACCTGGAGTTGCCCTTCGAATAACGTCCCGTGGTGCGGCTCTGGAGTCGGAGCACAGTGCTGTGCGAGTCACGGCGCCGGTCTCCCGCCCTTTTCCACCCGGAAGACCTCAGGTGCCCGTGTTCGGGGGCAGGCGGGTGGAGCCCTTCATCAAGGGACGGGCGTATCGAAGCTGAGGCCGGACGGCCGTATCGAAGCTGAGGCCGGACGGCGTTCAACGGCACCACGGATGCCGTCACCAGTCGCCACATTCGAACACTGGGCGCCCCCTCGAACCGTAGGTCAGGCTCTGGGAACAGACAGGCCCTGCCCGTACGGCGCGAGCCGGCAGCCGGTATTCGCATCAGGCAAGACCCCGGAGTCGGTGTCACGAGCCTTGGCAAGTGCCGGACGGGCGCCCACGCTGTGGTGATCCAGGGCATCGATATCCGGGCCCACCCCACCACAGGATTTCGCTGACGTACCAGTGGTAACAGTGCAAGCCATTGGCAATCCAACTGCAGGTATCCTCGGCCAGTCTGGAAGCAACGACCAGCAAAAGAGGAGGTGAAACCGCTATGAAGACCAACCCGAACCGCCACGACTGCCCTCGCTGCGGAGCGATGCTCGACGACGGTCCCATCCTCTATCGCTGCGCCGCATGCCGTCGCTCGATCTACGCCGCGGACCTCGACACCGAGTTCCGCGCCAAGCGCACGAACGCCTGAGGCTGAGCGACCCCGGCTCCTCACGCCGACCAATCGGCGCAGGACCTGTGCGACACCCCGAAGTCGAAGCACCCCCGGCGACCGTACGCCATAGCACCCGGCGACCGCCCACATTCGAACACCCCATCGCGGACGGCGTCGGCGTCCCACACCGTCGTGCGCAGCAGCCGCTGCATCGCCTGCGGATCGCAGTGGCCAGCCCGCTCCGCGAGGGACCAGCAGGTCTTGCGCTCGACCCCCGACAGCAGCCCTGCCACGAACTGGCCGGCCGTCGCACGCGGCTCGGCCCGTGCGAACCGGTCAGCGATACGCGTTACCGCCTCGTCCAGGATGACTCGCCACCCAGCGGGGTCTACGCTGTGGCCCACGGCCACCGCACGATCTTCGGTTGTCCTCACAAACCATCGATGATCAATGCGGTGGCCGTCTGCATGCCCACGCCACGCCCGACGCCGAAGCCAAGTGACGGTGGAGTGCTAACCCAGACTCAGGTTGTGCTCCTCAAGCGCGCTCTGGATGATCTCGAGCGCTTTCGGGCCCATGCCATGTAGCTTGGCCAGCTCAGTACGCGGCACCCCGGCAAGCTCAATAAGAGCCGTGTAACCAGCGTTGTTCAAGGCCCGCGTCGCTGGCGCACCGATCTTCGGCAGGGTGCCGAGGGAAGAGTCCACGCTCCTCATAATGTCGGGTCCGGTCCACAACTGCACCGTCATCCCGTATCTCACCGCGATCTGCCCCAGCCACGCCCAACGCCGAAGCCAAGTGACGTTGGAGTACTAAGACCGACGCGAAGACCAAGTTCTAGGGCCGCCAACGCCCGCACCTCGCCAGCGTATTTCAGGAGCCAGCTGTTTTGGGGGTGTCCCAGAACGCGATTCTCGATGAGCCAGGAAACGTGTGGGGCGGGAGGGCTGCAGCGGCCTAGAGTGGCCATGTGACCGATCTGTGGACCCCCTTTGGCAAAGGGGGCGCCGCATTTTTGACCTGCGGGAACGCTGTCGAGCCGCAGAAAATGCGCCCTCGGCCCGGCAGCCGGGGAAATCCGATCCCGTCGCGACGGCTCCTGGCCGAGGCCTCTGCCACGGCGTCGAGGGGCACGGGCATGGTCGTCAGCAGGGGTATGCAGGGACCCGGAGGCAATCCGCGGTGGGCCATTTTCCGTGGTCCGCGATTTTCTCCGGCTGTCTGGACGGGATCCGGGGCGGCCTACGCGACGCTGGCGCCCGAATTCTTGCTACGGCCGAGCAGGCAATTCGAACCAACCCGCGCTCTCACGCAATCTCGAACGCACAACCCGTAACCTGTGCTTGAGCCAGCAGGCTTCTGACCAGGGTTCCCATGAGTTGTTTGGTCAGACCGCGCGGCTACTCACGCTGGCAGGTGAGTGACTGTCCGGGGAAGACGTCGCAATTAAAGACGTCAGACGGTGTGCCGTTCTGTGACGACGAAGGTCGTTCCGGCCAGCGCCGCTCCGACGGGAGTCGCGGCCCACGCAGCGAGTTGCTCCGCGCTGCAGTCCAGTAGATCAGCGATCTCCAAAACCGTGGGTGGCGCCGAGCGGGCGCAGCTCAGCATCGTGTGCCCTGTCGAGCTACTACATTCCTCCTCCTCTGGATCATCCGGTTCCCAGTGGCCTATCTCGACGCGCCAGGCACCATCATCATCGTCACCGGGCTGTGGTGCATCTACCGTCAGGTAGTACCCAGTCGAGCGGTCCGGCTCGGCGAAGATCTCGAAGTCGGCCATCTCCAGCCTGGCGTGACCGCCACGGTGCTGCGCATATGCGGTGACCAGCAATCGCAGATCGGCGACCGCCTTCTCGCGCTGCTCGGTGGTGATCCCCTTCTCATGACCGTCCAAGGACTCGCGAGCCTCACGGCTCAGCGCGTCCATCCCACCGTCGAAGGCCACGAACGGGGACCCGAAGTCCCAGTGTCGCGGGTTGTCCGTCTCTGGTGGTGAAACCGCCTCCGAGAACTCGGCCAGCGCATCGCGCAGCTCACGTGCTTCTGTTTCCAGTTCCGCCTCTATCGCCGTCCGGACGGGCGCGGGGACTGCTGCCATGATGTCGTCCAGATCCGTCAGTGCCTGGTGGAGCAGCAGATTGACATGCTCGTACCACAAGCTGTGCGCACCGTTTAGCAGGTCGGCACGGGCACTTCGGTCGGTCAATGACGCGAGATGCTTCTGCGGGTAGCGGTCGAAGAAGTCGTCACGCGAGTCAATGACGCTGAAGTGCACGGGACTACAGGCTGGCCACAAGAGCAAATCCGTAATGATGTACGTGTTTTCCGCGATGGGCCCGGTTCGGCAATACCGATACGATACGGCTCTTTATTTTGACCTAAAATTGTAGCTGAATGTATCAGGAAAGAAGCTCTCCGTCCCGCCGCATTTTGGCTGATTTACAGGTCAAGCATTGAAATCACATCTGAGGTCTACTAGCTTCGACCTTGCCCAATGTCGACCCGGCAAGTCAGAGACCCGTTAGGACAGTTGTGTAGGTCAGCCTCAGAGATGGACTCAGGGTTCGTCAGGCATGCCAGTGAGGAGTTGCTTTTCCACGTAAATCCCGGCGACTTATCGATATCTGACCTGTAAGAGCCAATGTCTCTTGTAGAGGAGCACGATGGCAACCCATCGCTTCCTGCCAACACGCATGTACGCGCTGGTCGCTCTACTAGCCGTACTCACGACGAGTTTCGTGTCAATCTCGGCCGAACCTGGACACGCCGACACCGTGCAATTTCCCTACTCAGGAATGACGGCCAAATCCGTCGTCAGCGGCGTCGTCGCAAGCAATGGTGCCCCCGTATACGCCGCCGACATCATCGCGGTTGCTCATCCGACAGGGGACGCCCTGGATGCTCTTCCCCTGGACACCGAAGTACCGACGCTGCTGGTCGGAGCCACGAGCAGCAATGCCGAGGGACGCTTCTCCGTCAACGTCGACCCGGCAGCACTGCCAAGCCAGTACGTCGACGAGAAAAGAAGAGTTCAGATAGAGCTTGTGGTAGCCGACGGCACGAAGGAAGTACGGTGGGACACCACCGCCGTGCCGGCAGGGCATCCGGTTCCGATCGGCGGTGGCGAGGAACTATGCGGCGTCGATGTCACCAATGGCTGTGACCTCGGGGAACCCGTGTACGTGGTTCCGGGGGCGGCTGGTGCCCCATCCATCAACGTGGTCGTTGCCACCGCGGGAGGCGAGGCAGTCACGCCTCTGTGGTCGACCGCAAAAACAGACGCCATCGGGGCTTCGGTTCCCCAGCAGCTTGTCATCGATCTGGGCGATCAACCCAAGGTCTACGATGCGAACGACAATCCCTCCACCTGGATGACTGCTCCTGCCGGCGAGGAAGTCCAACCCGTCCCCGAAGGTCAGGAACCTGCTCCAGTAGCGACGGAACCAGCGCCATCCGGGCCAGTCAGCGCAGCAGTCGCAGCCGCGCTTCGGGAAGCATCGACGGCTCCGCGCTCGACGGACTTCTCCTTCGTCGACCAAGCCGTTCAGGCCGGCACCATAACGGCAGGACAGATGTCGGCTGGACAGATCGCAGCAGCCGCCAAGCGGGTACCCTGTGGCTGGTTCCTGAGACAACATTTCTACGGGCGCGAAGAGCAATACATGGGGGTACACACCTGGTCAGGCGGCATGGGGACAGTAACCCAATCGACCGGATCCGATCACACACTGAGCGTTGGCGCCAAGGCTGCCAAAGAGAAAAAATACTCGGTGAGCGGCAGTATCACCCTGTCCCTCAAGAGAGGGCAGGAGGACGAGATCTCGCGGGTGAATGAGGCCTGGGTGATCGGTACCGTCAACTACGCCCGATTCGAGAACATCTGCGGGCAGGGACAGCGCATCAAGCCCACCAGCATGGGCGACCCCATCAAGACATTCAAACGAGCGTTACATCCGACGTTCAACCGCGCCTGCATTGATCGCTTCGCTGGTAGCCGGACCACCATGACGCAATCCAGGAACGCAACGGTCGCCGCCGCAGTCGAGGTGGGAGGCTTCAGTGAGCCTATTTCAGCGGGCTTCCCGGAGTTGTAGGACGAGGATTGCTTTGACGATCTGACCTGCGCGAAGTGGGCAGCAGCGGAGCTTTCGCAGGATGCGCCAGGCCTTCAACTGGGCATTCGCGCGTTCGCCAGGGCCACGGAGCTTGGCATGAGCGCGGTTGGCGCTCTTCTGTGAGGCCGGCTTGTTCTTGCCCTTGTACGGCACCAGCACCCGCTCACCAGCGCCGACGTACGCCTTGTCCGCCAGTGCGATCACTTCCGCGGCGTGCAGGCGGCGCAGGACGCCCCAGATCCGGGCCGCCCGCAGATCGTGTACCGAGCCGGGAACCGAGCCCGAGGTCCACAGCGGCGTGCCATCCGGGGCGGCGATGACCTGGATGTTCAT